>NZ_JBMWAM010000011.1:0-150133 GCF_049725345.1 Paenibacillus praedii
GCTTTTTCATCAATCCGTTAGGATTCATGAGGCAGTTTTACTCGTTGTTCAGTTTTCAAAGAGCAATCTTTTCTTTCGTGTCCGGTTATGTTTCAGCCGGAAGTACAATATAACCTACTTCGATGCATCTTGTCTACTGGTAATTCATGTCACCGAATTCTTCAATTGCTTTCGACCCTCTGTTTTGCGGCCGGAATAAGAATATACCATGTATTCTATATTAATTGCAACTGTTATTTTATTACTCTCCAAACCACATAGGTTAATAAAATTGTCATAACCTCCAAACAACAGAAGAGTGCCTTCTTAATCTAATAGGCAGCACTCTTTTTTTATTAGCGCTTGGTTATAACCAGATGAGATATCATCCACTTATATCTGCTATTTCTGCTATGCCTGCGAGCACAAACAGAATAATAAACACTGTTTCATACGTTCCTTTCCTATTTCAACTGCAATTAGGCCAGCACCGCTTCTATAAATACGGTCGTATGCTGAGCCAAATCAACTTCCGTAATATCGAGCTTCTCATCCTCTGTACGAACGACACGCACAACTGGCCGTCCAGGGAGACCGCGATGCTGACGTACAACAACACCCGTCTCTTTAGTGGAGAGCCTTACAGTGACTCCGTTCGGATAAACCGATATAATGTTCACAAAATGAACAAGAATCGCATGTTCAAGTTGCTTCTCCGACATGGCCATTAAATCTTCACATGCTTCATGCGGAAGTCTTCCGGTTCCATCCAAGTGGTTGATTAAATTATCATATTTGTTGGCTACGGCTACAATCTTGGCAAACAAATGGATTTCCGATGCGGTTAATGCGCGCGGTATACCTTTTCCGTTGCTCTGCTCATGATGCTGCAGAGCGATATGAGCAATCAGCAGGCTGAACTCTTTTTTGGACTTCAACAGCTCAAAGCCGCGCCAAGTATGATGCTTCTTTATGTCAATGCTAGTGTCATCATGCTCCTCCGCTCCATTTTTCCCAATGTCATGGAGCAGCGCTCCGATCGCAAGCTCCTTTAATTGGCTTTGATTCAAGCCCATATTCATTCCAATTACGATGGATATCAAACATACATTCATGGCATGCACATATTGCGCATTATCCTTTGTACGAATATCGGTCAGCTGTACAAGCAACTCGCTGCTGCTTATGACATCGTCAAGAATTAGGCCAGCGCTTATCCCGATATTCTTCGAGCTCCAATCCTTTCCGGAACGAATCGCTTCAAAGACATTGTTCATTTCATGAAGTATCGCCTGCTTTGTAGCTTCACTTAATATATCCTCCGTATTGACATCGTCAAACGTCGGATCTTGAATATAGAGCATCGTCACTCCGATACGATTAAGCGTATTAATCATATATACGGTGAGTGGTACGCCAGCAGCCAGCAGCACTCTCCCGTTCCCAGAGTAAACCGATTTGCCAAGATATTGCCCTGGCTCTACACTCTCAATACTTACGTATTTCATCTTATATCCCCCGTTATCTTCTGTCTGACCATCCCGTCAAGTGCTAATCGAATCCTGATCTCCATCTATAAAGTTACTCTATCACGATTCCGAAATAGGTATACAAAGCTTCGTCGTATTCCTCTTTGGACTGCGGAATGAAGGTTTGTACGCCGTTAGAGGTGAAAATACGAAACTGCTCTCCCGCAATCGTATTGCGCCCCTCCCTCGTACGGATAGCGAGCATAGCATTATTGATAAAGATGGAGTCTGGAGCGTTTTCGCACCAAAAGGTGGCCATGATAAAATCCTTTGGCAGTTTTTTTTCCTCGGTGAAGGAATAGAGCCATCTCCAATCGCCATGATTGAGCTCGCATAAGACCCAGCCATAATCAGGATCGCGCTCCAAACGGTAGCCTTCGTCGCCTTGCTGCTGGGCCAGGCCTTCAAGCATTTTAATCGGTCGACGGGGTACAATTCCGCCTACTCCCACATCACACAAATAGAAGACATCTTCTGCCTCTACTTTTAAGACATGATGTCGCTGCTTCGGAGGAAGATTGCTTTCATCCCGCCAAAAGCGGGCCACAAGGTCTGTGACCGAGTAACCCAGCTCACGCAGCAGCCAGCCAAAGAGCGCATTAAGCTCGAAGCAATAACCGCCGCGTCTTCGGATAACGATTTTATGTATCAGATCTTGAATTTCGAGTGATAAAGGCCGGCCCTTCAAAATATCAAGGTTCTCGTAAGGAACAGCGTGGATATGGCACTCCTGCAATCGAGCAAGACATTCGGCGCTGACTTCCACCGGACCGTCATAGTTGATGCGGTCCAAATAGGCGCGCACTTCAGGTTTTAAATGATTGCGGCTATTATTCATCATATCGCTTCCTTCATTAATAAGTGATAACCATATATTCGGGAAGCGGCATCGCTATTCCTTGCTTTCAAGTTTATTGTGCTATTTTTTTTGATTGCCTCGAATTCTTTTACAGACAATGGCATAACCCAGGATCATGCTACGCCTACTACAAAATCCCTAAATTCAACGAAGATCGGGTTAAAAGGCTAACCTCACTTTTGCGAAATATAATAAACCTTAAAAATAAAAATGCCGTTCGAACCGAAGATAAGATTGAAGCCATTCCTGGTCCGGAGCGCCTTACATCAAAGACAAATTTCTATTCTATTCAAGGAATGTATAAGAACCCCTCGTCCTGCACATCTTATAAGGCAGCGTAAGAGCGAGTGAACATGACGGAGGAATGAACATGGTAAACAAAAGACAACAGCAAGAAGCCCACGGAATTGGGCAGATTGAAGGACAATTAGAGCAGCAGATCCAAGCTGCTGTAGACATCCAGGGCGAAAGCAAGCTTGATCAGGAGATCACATCTGCCGCTAATAATCATGATTCCGAACTGGATGAGATTAACGAGAAATAAAAGCGGGCTGCCGATTTCTACCGGCAGCCCGCTTATTTATGCTTTCCTACCTCCGCACCAGCGGAGAGCGGCCTCAATCGCAGCCTGGTAATCGGGATGCCGCAGCGCCTCCAGAAAATGCCCCGGCGTCAGCACGCATACTCTTCCTTTTCCCTGCTCCCGTACCCAACCGGCAGGCTGCATGCCATACTCAGACGTTGAAGTCATAAATACTTGGATACGCTCGTCTAGAACCTCCATGAAATAATGCTCGTCATGGACGGTAAAGTCCTTGGCATTTGACAATCCCACCCGCGCTTTATCCGTATAATTCAACGTAACTGAACAAGACTCCGGATGAGATTGGAACACGCCTCCGACCAGCTCGTAGATGGAGCGTTCATTCCGGTACCCAACCGATCCTGCATGCAGGACTAACAGCCCTTTTCCTTGCTCCACGTAGTCGATAAATTCCCGCTGAATCTCCTCCGTCAGCCAAGGTGTCTCATCAGATGCTGAGACTTGATTCGATTTGGCAAGCACGATGACGTCCTGCTGTTCTATCCAGGTGCGGGACCATTCAGAAGCACACACGATGTAGGAAAACTGAAAGCCCGCTTGGCTCAGCGGCTCCAGACCTTCCTTAATCGTCTTCCCCGGATGCCAGTAATCATCGCAAATAACGCCTATTTTCATCACCATCACTCCTAACCTAAATAGCTGGGTTGACCAACCGAATTACGAGGATATCAAGAGTTTTCAGTTTATTTGATTACAGAATTTAACGGCTCTTGACCAGCAGCTCGACCGCTTCCTTCACAAGCCTGCTGCCGTCTCCTCCAGCCGCCTGATCCTCAAGGATGCAATGCTGGAGGTTTTCAGCCACGATTTGCGCCATCGCTTTGTCCGCTGCATTTCGAACTGCCGACAGCTGACTGACGACATCCTTGCAGGATTTCCCTTCCTCCATCAAACGAAGAACACCGCGAACTTGACCTTCTATTTTTCTCAACCTTGTTTTCATTTCATTCGAATATTCGTATTCCATCATGATCCCTGCCCTTCGTTAAAGATATACCTGTAAGGGTATATTATAACTTAAAATGGTCATTCCGAACCATCCTAATTACCATTCAACCCTCTAAATTTCTATTAAGGACCTACCGTTTACAGCAAATTCAGACCCTGTTACAAATGCCGCTCGATCGGAAGCAAGGAACACAGAGGGACGCCGTTTCTACTGTTGTTCCGAGCCGTTCAAGCCCCTTAGAGCCGAATTCGAGCCAGTCCCCTCCTTCTGCTGAATCCTTCATCGGCTAATCCGTTTTATCGTCTGCTTGATCATGTCGTCATTCATTACCCCAGGATATATTTCTTGAATGATCCCTCTCGGGTCGATAAAATAAGTCGTCGGATACGCTGTTACTTCATACGTTTGCTTCACCGAACCGTCTAAATCCATGACGATGGGGAAGGTCAATTCGTATTTTTCGGAAAAACTTACCAAATCGGCTTCCCTATTTTCAGTCGTCGTTAAATTAACGGCTAATATGACAACGTCGTTGTCTTGATATTCAAGCCATATATCTTCCAAATACGGCATTTCCAGCTTACAAGCCAGGCACGAGGAAAACCAAAAATTAACTAAAACCGTTTTCCCCCGGTAATCGGACAACTTGATTGCGTTCCCAGATATATTTCGAAGCTGAAAATCCGGCGCGCGCTGCCCCTTTTGGATGCCTGTCTCCGTCCTGGCGGCATTCGCAGGCTCCACGTTCTTCAAATGACTGCTGCTCCTATTGCTGTCATACAGACCGTAACCTATTATCGCGATCAGAATGAGGACGCCAATCATACTTTTTCTCATATGCTGCCCACTCTCCTTTGCTCCAAGACCGCTGTAATGATAATCATGACGATCGAGAATAGCAGCCAGATCAGCTGATCTGAGCTGAATGACAGCAGCAGCCGCTCCCTATGTAGATCTATAAAAGGAATGCTAGCTCTGCCGAGCCCGAACCATAGACCGTAGGCAGCCAGCGTATTCCAATCTATATCTTTGGAAGGAAGCATTAAAAAAGCAAGCAACACGACTGATAATAGAGCCGCAAGTGCATTAATCGCTGATAAATCGTCCGATAGCAGCAGCTGCAGCAAATGAAATACGGCAGTCCAAGCGAAAAACATAAGCAGGAGCCGCTCAGACGTCGCCTTCATCCCATTTCCGCTCTTCCGCGTCCGGTAGACGATAAATCCAGCCGAAACCGCGGCAGCCAGCCAAGTTCCTCGCATCCCGCCGCTAAAAAAAAGCAAGGAGAAAGGATTTTCGAAAACACTGGTAGGGTCGAAGAGGAGTAAGCTTCCCTTCCACACAAGAAGCCACAGCCCTCCTGCATATAACGAATCGGACACAGCTTTAGCCCGTTCAGGCCGTGTTCTCAGCTTGATCCCAATGGCTAACGCGCCTGCTATAATACAGAGCAAATAAATCATAATCTCCAAATTAAGAACAAGGGAACCGAATTGCAACGTGTGCATAGTAAACTCCTAACCCAGGGGGCTGAAGCTTTATTTCGAAATACTGCCGCTCCAGGCGCCGATACCGCCCTGCAAATGGGCAAACCTCGTATAGCCTTGCTTATGAAGTATACGCGCAGCATTCTTGCTCCGCATCCCGCTTCTGCAGTATAGAAACAATTCACGATCCTTCGGAATCTCATCCAGCCGCCCATGAAGTACGGATAAAGGAATGTTGCGCGCGCCTGGAATGAAGCCGCTTTTATACTCATGCGTTTCCCGAACGTCGATCAACAGCCAATCCCTCGTATTTTTTAGTTCATTCTGAAATTCCTTGTCGCGCAGTGTCCGCAAACCTTTCGCAGGACCAAATCGTCTATAAACAAACCAGCCTAAAAATAAAATAATAACTATATTAATGATTGTACCGTTATCCATAGTGGTTCACCAGTCCTTAAATAAAAAGATTCACTTTAGCGTTGGCTGCATCTCCCAAATAGGTGGCAACGCCAGCGTACTCCAAGCCGTCAATTAGTTCTTCCTGCGTATCAATCGTTTAACATCCTTTTATACGCATACCCCTATAGGTATAATAATATCCGGAATAGATCCAGTTGTCAACACGTATGCTTACAAGCGCGTTCTAATCATTTGGACAGGTACGCTCACCGATATGAAAAAAAACCGGGCAGATACAGGTTACATAACCTGAATCTCGCCCGGCTTTAGCGTATGCCCGCCAGCTTGTATTGCTTATTTCCACTGAAACTCATTCATTTGGACGTAGTTTTCGCGTCTTACTACCATCCTAACCTCTTAACCTTTCACGGCTCCTGCTACCATGCCTTCGATAATCCGTTTGTGCATGGACAAGTAGATCAGAATGACAGGCAAAACGGCAACATTGATACCCGACATGAGCTGCGGGTAATTAACTGTATACTGCCCTACGAAGTTGGTTAGACCGACAGGCAGCGTTTTTAATTCCTGACTGTTGATCAGCACCAAGGAGAACGGAAACTCATTCCATATATTTAAAAAGCTCAAAATGATACAAGTCGCAATAATCGGGCGGCACAAAGGATATACGATAAGCGCCAGTGAAGAGAAAATGTTCGTGCCATCCACATAAGAAGCTTCTTCAACCTCAATCGGGACGCTCTTAATAAAGCTTTCAATCAAGAATACGACAAGCGGCAGCGCAAAGGTAACCGCAGGTAATACGAGCGAGAACCGGTTGTCCAAAAATCCGACATATCTATACTCGATAAATACGGGAACCAGCAAGCCGTAAACCGGAATAAGCATCCCGAACAGAGACAGCATATAGAGGAGATTACGACCCTTAAATGAAAACCTCGCCAGAAAATAGCCCGTAATAAATCCGATAACGATCGTAAGAAACGTAGCGACGACCGCCAAAAACACGCTGTTTAAAAAGTATTGATACAGCTTCGCGTTCCAAAATACTTCAACATAATTTTCAAAATGAAAATTCGTTGGGAAAGAGAGAATGTTTAAGCTGAATTCCTGATGTGATTTTAAAGAAGAATAAAGAATCCATACAATTGGAAAAACGCACAGAATCGAAAAAACCAATAGCAATATATTAAAAGCGGATGTAAAAACACTCGAAATACCTCTGCTAATTTTCATTGGAACGTCCCCCCATTACTCTCCGGACTATGAGGATGAGAATAAGGCTGATCACAATCATGCCAATGGATACCGCGCTTCCATAGCCTAGCTTAAATTGTCCAAAGGAAACGTTATACGCATATTGAGCCATAACAGTGGAGCTTTCTCCAGGCCCGCCTCCGGTCATAACGAAAATGTTATCGAAAATTTTCATATTTCCGGCAATACATAACATCAATGCGACCTTAATCGTATCGGACAGCATTGGAAGTGTAATATACAGCGCTTTTCTTAAACCAGTCGCACCGTCGATTTCCGCAACCTCATAAATTTCTGTCGAAATATTTTGAATAGCTGACATAAAGATAATCAAATACAGGCCGATAAACTGCCATACGATCGGTGCGGTAACGGAATATAGCACGATGCCCGGATCGTCCAGCCAAGGACGGATCCAAGTTTCAAGTCCGGCCGCCGACAAGAACTGATTCAATAAACCGTAGTCCTTGTTATAAATGAGTGTCCATACAAAACCGACCACGACCGCTGGAAGCACGACAGGCAGGAAGATGACCACTCTATGGAATTCCTTGAATTTCACCCATTTGGCTTGAAGGATGACCGCCATAACAAAAGCGAAGCCCAGCTGGCCAATAATGCTGAAGCCGGTAATGACAAGATTGTTTTTAAAGGAGTGCCAAAATTTATCGTCACCGAGCAGATTAATATAATTTTTCAGTCCGATGAATTCCTTCGTAATACCGCCCGACCAATTATAAAAGCTAAAATTGATAGCGAGTATTAACGGAATGATAATAATAAACAAGTTGATCAATATTCCTGGCAGCATAAAACCAAAAATCGTTATGCCGCTTGGTTTAGGCAGTTTTCTCTCCAAGTCAATCCGCCCTCCTCTTTAAGTAAATCTCTCCGGAGCCTTACGGCTTCCGGAGAGACATAAGCTTTATTTATAGTGCATTCTCGTAAGCTTCCTGGATTTCTTCCGCCAGCTTCTCCGGTGTTTTGTGATCTCCCGGAATGAGAAGCTCTTGCAGGCCTTTGTTCATCGTTTGAATGATTTCCGGCGACAGCTGAATGTCATAAACCGGCGTCATTTCCACAGAAGACAGAAGCTGCAAATATTCTTCAAACAGCGGAGACGATTTGCTCTTGTCGTAATCCGTCGCAGCCGTACCGGACGAGTCTCCCAGCTCAGCCTTCATATTCGCGGCTTGCTCACCCGTTAGCAGCTTCACAAGCTTGAGCGCCGCTTCGAGCTTCTCGCCCTCCAGCTCAGCATTCAAAGCGATCGCCCAGCCGGAGCCGCCGGAGGTTGCGTTAGCTTCTCCTTTTCCTCCGTTAACAACTGGAAGAACAGCAAGGTGCGTTTGATCCAATACTTCTTTAGGCGCGTCCGTTACCAAGGACGATACCGCCCAGCCGCCTTCAATAAACATGGCTGCTTTGCCGTTGTAATAAGCCGTTCTTTGCTGCGAATTGTCAAGGCTGTTGATATCGGAGTTGAATGCTCCCAAATTTGAAAGCTCTTTGATCGCTGTAAGCGTACCTACAAATTCCGGATCTGTAAATTTCGCGCCTTGCTTATCGCGAATGCTGTTGAACCATTCTGTTCCTGTAAAGCGGTCGCCAAGCGGGCTAAGCAGGCCGGAGCCGGCAACCCATTGATCCTTGTTGCCCATCGAAATCGGCGTATAGCCTAGTTCTTTAATTTTTTTGAGGGCGTCGATGAATTCGTCCCAAGTAGCCGGGAAAGTCTCATAACCCGCTTGCTTCAATATGTTTGCGTTGTAATAAACGATCGAAGTCGATGTCATTTGCATAGGCGCGCCTGTCAATTGGCCGTCGATCATGAAATCGCTGAACGCAGCAGGAATAAATCCGTTTTTCCACTCTTCGTCCTGAGCCAATATGTCGTCAAGCGGCATGATTCTCTTATTTTCCAATAGCATCTTAGCATCCGAGCCAAGAAGCATAAACACGTCAGGCAGACTGTTGCCGGCTGCCAATGTTTTAATTTTCGTTTTTAATGATGCGTTATCCAGAATATCCTCGGAAATTTCTACATTAGGATTTTCACTTTTAAATTGTTCGATCAACTTTCTGTGAACGATATCTACTGCTTGCGTAGAGGTTGTCGTCCATGAATCCGTAAGCGTCAGTTTGATTTGTGGTGCTTCACTGTTTCCTGTATTGCCACCCGAGCCGGAGCTTGGTGCCGAGGAATTATTGCCACAGCCGGAAACTACGATAGTTGCGCCGATAAGCAACGTTGTCAGAAGCTTTATTGACCTTTTCATGTTTGTTTTATCTCCCCTATGTTTCATATTGAAGCTCTGCCTCGTCTTCTATTTTCACAATTTCCACTCTCTAAAAACAGGTAGTATTTTAGTTAAAATATAGAGGAATTTATGCTCTTGTCCTTTTCCTCCTTTTTAAAGCCAAAAAACCGGCCTACGGCCGGCATATCGGGACACACTATTGGTTGCGGAAATCTCTTGGAGAGCAGCCTGTATGCTTTTTAAAAATGATCGAAAAATATTTATAATCCTGATAACCTACCTTTTCAGCGATTTCATAGGTTTTCAGCCAGGTGTTTTTCAATAGCTTTTTAGCTTCCTCCACGCGGTACTGATTCAACCATTTAATAAAGGTTACTCCCATTTCCTGTTTGAATACTTTGCTGAAATGGGCGGGCGTTACATACACGTGATCAGCCACCTCGGTCAAGCTGATTTCCTTGTCATAGTGCTTGGAAACGTACAGAATGGCTTCCTTAACGATCTTCCTCGCATTGTGATTCGAGTTTTCTTGAATGAGCGCGAGAATCCCTTCCATCATTTCATTGATCCACGTGATCAAGTCCGTCAGCACTTCATATTTTTCAACCTCAACATGAGGAATAAATCCAGTCCCCAGCAGCTGCTCCGCACTGATCCCCATCTCCTCGATCGTCTGGGTAACGGAAGTAATTAACCGGATGCAAAGCCCTTTTATTTTATTGAAGCTCAAATTTTCAGCGGTGAAACAAACGAAATATTTATTCATCATTTCCCGGACGCCATCGGTATTTAATGTCTTCAAATGATGAATGAGCTCCTTTTCTTCATCCGTAAAAAAAATAACGGAATTTCCAGAGGACAGAAGCTGCTCCTGTTCCTTGTTGAACATAATGATCTTGCCTTTGCCTTGAAAGGCTTTCTGTTGAACGGCCAAGGCTGCCTCGGCATAGGCTCTGTCGATTTCTAAAATATTCAAGCTTGGCCTTCCGATCCCAATCGTGACAGACAGCTTTAAATATTTCTGAATATTGAACTGTATTTCTTCACATACCCCGATGATTGAAGCGTCCCTCTCCGCGTTGATCAGCCCGATCATCTTATCCATATCCCCGTAGCAAACGAACCCCGGCAAGCAGGATATGAGCGTCTCTTCGGCAATATTCAAAACAGCAAACTTATAGGCGTCCTTCTCTTTCTGGGAGGAACGCTCGGTAAATAATAAAAAGTCATCGATATCGATCACAAAAATGTGATAGGCCGGTCCGCTCAGATCAACCTTTAACGTTTTGGCTTTGTCGATGCTTTCATTCGTATCCGATTTTTTATTAATCAGACTGTTCATCAGCTTTGACTTAATAAAGGGTATATTCTCGTTGAAAATTTGATTTCGAATCGATTCATTTTCCTGCACGGAGCGCTTTTCCTGCTGTTGATCCCGAATTTGGGCAATCGTCTCTACGAGCTTATCCGCCATGATCGGCTTCAGCAAATACTCCTTGATGCCGATGGACATGGCTTCCTTGGCGTAATGAAAGTCTTCGTAGCCGCTCAGCATCACAACCTCGATTTCCGGCATTTCCGTCTTGATCAGCCTTGCCAGCTCAATGCCGGTCATCACCGGCATGCGGATATCCGTTACGACTAAATCGACCTTTTCGTTTTTCAATTTCTCTAAGGCTTCTTTGCCGTTCTTCGCTTCAGAAGCAATTTCAATGCCATGCTCTGCCCAATCAATCGAGGTCATAATCCCCTGCCGGACGATCATTTCGTCATCCACTAGCATTACTTTAAACATTTGGATCCATTCCTTTTATGAAGGGTTGTCTCACCAATACGGTTGCTCCCGCCTCAGGTGAGCTATGAAACTCGATGCCGTAGCGGCTCCCGAAATTCAATTTGATGCGGTCATTAATATTTTTCAATCCAAGACCCTTATTATCTTCACCTATCATGTTCAGCAAACCAAGAATAACCTGTTCATCGGCCCCTGCTCCGTCATCGCTGATGACATAGATCAGATCGTCCTCTTCCTTGTAAATGCGGATATCTATGCGTCCGCTCCCGCCATTTTGCTCAATACCGTGACTGATGGCGTTCTCGACAAGAGGCTGCAAAATAATTTTGGTCACCTTGCAGTCAAGCGTTTCCGGCGCGACGTCGAAGGTGAACGAAATCGTTTCCTGATATCTTTTTTGCTGAATGACCAGGTAGCTTTGAAGGTGGTCTACCTCTCTCGCTACTGTAGTGAACCCGCTTCCGCTGTTCAGACCGATCCGGAACAACCGGGACAGCGCATTAATCATTTTTGAGGTCTCAAAGGCCTTCTCCATCCTGCTCATCCAATAGATCAAATCCAGCGTATTATATAGAAAATGAGGATTGATTTGTTCCTCCAGCGCTTTTAATTCCGCTTCCTTTTGCTTAATTTTGGACACATGCACCTCATTGATGGTTTCATCCAGCTTTTGCGACATTTTATTAAAGCTGCGCGCCAGGAGCGTAATTTCATCGTTCCCTTGTACCTTCATTTCCGTATTGAAGTTTTCATTCTCCACATTTTTCATGAGAACGCGAATTTGCTTGAGCGGCTGCAGCACCCTGGAGACAAACAGCATAATGAACCCCAAGCAGATGATTAAGCTCACTATAATTGAATAAATGGTGACTCTCTTGATCACCTCACCCGGTTTCGTAATAAGCTCATAGGGAGTTAACTCAATAATTCCCCAGCCTTGCCTGTCCATATGATAAAAAACAGCCAAATAATCGCGCTCGCCGATTTGTGTATTAAAATAGCCTTCCTGCCTGCTTGCCATTTTCGCGTACTGAAAGGACTGCCGCAGCTTTCCTCCTGCTTGATCTTCAGATACCGTGGACAAAATCGTTTGGTCCTCATCAATCAAGTAGAAGGCGCTTTTGTCCTTCAGCTCCGTCCGGTAAAGCTCGCTAATGCTGCTTTCCAGTACATTGATTTTCATGTAGCCCAGCGTCCGGCCGATGTTATTCATATCATTAATCTCCCTAATCATAGAGATGACGTTCAAGTGCTTGTTCCCAACCATAATCGAGTTGAAATACCACAGCGGTTTGCCGTTAAGCCTTTTCGCCTGTTCGACGCGGTCAATATCGATCGTGTTTAAGGCACCGCGGTTTTCGATTTCCGTACCGGTTGTATCCTGAATGTATATGGAATAAATATATCGCTTGTTAAACGTTTGATCGTTCAGAAGGCTGAGCATCTGCAATTGACGATTCTGCTTGTAGGCAGGATTCGATGAGGACAGATACGCATTCAGCCCGCTGTTTTGAATGAGATTTAACGAAACAGTCTCCACGTCATTCACGATAAACTCAAGGTTATTCGAAATTTGTTTGGCGCTGACGAGGTTCAGGTCAATCACTTGACTTCGAATCAGCTTGGTTGACTCCACAAACGAAAAGCTGCTTACAACCAGTAAGGGAAATACCGTAAGAAGGATTGAAAAAACCATTATTTTGGAACGAAGACTGACAAATCGATTTCGTATCACTTCATGCACCGCCAACCTCATAGATTATTCTGATTATTATCCTAATTCAGGAATAAACACAAGACCCGATTGCTGGATAAATGAAATGCACAAAAGGGCTGCTCATCATGCAGCCCTTCCGTTTATACTATTTTTTAAGCCAGATCGTACAAGCTCGTTACTTTAAGCTGCTTTTGCAGCTGCTCCAAAGTGAGCGGCTCGGATAAGCTTGCCTTGTCCAGCCGCACCTCAACCGCATGGCCGGCAGACAAATCAAAGTAGTTGTCGCTGAATTTGCCGTCTGCTTCAGACAGCTGCAGCCCAACATATTTGGCATAAGCCTGCGCATGCAGTACGATCGAGAACGATTCCTCTGACTCCTTAACCTCTATGCTGATTTCTGGATTCAGGAAGTCGAAATGCTTCGCTTTTGTGAACAGCACCGTGCCGCCGCTGATTTCCTTGCCTTCCACATACAGCGCATATTCCAGATAGGTGCTTCTTATGTTTGCACCGCTTAATTCCTCGTTGAAATCAAGCGCGACGCCCTGCTTCGCCGTCAGTGGATCAACGGCAATGTCCGTCTGTCCTTCCTTTACAATCAGGCTCGCTTGGTCTCTCAGACGCCACTGAATCGTGCCGCAAACTTCAGACATCGTCTCATTTGTCACATGCAGCGATGCTGTTGTGCCTTCTTCGCATGCCGAGAGCAAAACAGGCGCATAAAAGCGTTTCGTGAAATAGTGGAGCGCCTTCCATCTGCCGTAATAATCGATGCTCGCCCATGACGCAACCGGCCAACAGTCGTTAAGCTGCCAGTATATCGAGCCCATGCAGCGGCCGCGGTTGCGTCTCCAGTGCTCAACGCCGTATTTGACGGCTTCTGCCTGCAGAATCTGGCTTGCGTACACCATCGATTCGAAATCCTTCGGATATTTAAAGTTTTCGGACAAGTAATACAAAATTTTACCGTTAGCCGCACCGTTCTTCTGATGCTTCTCCATCACATGGGAGAAAATATTCCGGTCCTCTGGCAGCGTATAAGAATGAACCGTCTTAATATCAGGGAACGACTGAAAACCGAATTCCGAGCAAAACCGGAAATAATAGTTGCGGTAATCGGTGAAAGGCTTCAAGCTGTGCCATACTTCCCAATAGTGCACATCGCCATAATTCTCGTTATTCGGCTTATCGAAGCTGCCCCCCGATGAAGGAGACGACGGCCAATAAAACCGCTGCGGATCATACTTCTTAACAACATCCTTAAGAACCACTTCAAATTGCTTGATGTAATCCGCGCGAAGTCTAGGAACCTTTTCGAAATCCCATTCCTCCCAGCCCCACTCCATTTCGTTGTTGCCGCACCAGAGCGCGAGACTTGCATGATGACGAAGACGTTTCACGTTATCAATCGCTTCCTCGCGGATATTTTCCGTGAATTCGTCATTCATTTCGTAGACGGCGCAGGCAAACAATAAATCCTGCCATACTATTAAGCCATATTTATCGCAAAGATCGTAAAAATCGTTGCCAGGGTAGAACCCTCCGCCCCAAATCCGGATACAGTTGAAATTAGCTTCGATGCAGTCAAGGATTAACCGCTCCGTCTGTTCGATAGACACCCGGGAGAGGATATTATCCTCAGGAATATAGTTCGCTCCTTGCGCAAAGATTTGAACGCCGTTCACTTCGAACGCGAAGCTTTCTCCCCACTGATCCTTCTCACGCTTAATGCCGAGCGTCCGCAGACCGATCATATATTGCTTGCTTTCAAGTGTCTTGTCGGCTTTGGTTAGACGCACTTCTAAGCGATAGAGCGGCTGCTTACCGAAGCCATTCGGCCACCATAGCTCCGGATCGGCTACATTGATGTCGAAGCGGATGGACGTTTTATTATAGGACAACGAACCATAGCCTTCATATATCGTTGTTTCTCCGTCTGTCCCCTTTAACGTCAGCTCTGCCTTTATATTTTGGTCCGCCCATAGGTGCGCTTCAATATCAACGCTTACTACAACCTGTCCCTCGCTGTGCTCCTGCGCGATGAATACATCCTCCAGTCGTGCGTCACGATGAGAGACGATGGAGATGCTGCGCCAAATACCCGCATCCGGCAGCTGCGGACCCCAGTCCCAGCCGAACATGGAGTGTACCTTACGCAGGTAAGGGAAACCAGGTACGGCATCAGGCATGCCATAAATCGGGCTCTCCTTGTCCTTCTCGAGAATATATTGCGTAGAGGAAGCGAAAACGATCGTAATCTCGTTCTCTCCTTCTACCAGATACGGCTTCGCGTCGAATTCATAGGTCCGGTGCATGTTATCTGTTTTCGCGACAGTTTGCCCATTCAATTTGATGTGAGCAAGCGTATCGAGGCCCTCGCAGCGCAGCAAAACCTGATCACCGGAAAGGATATGACGATCTACCTGAAATGTTCTCGTATATTCATAATCGTAATTAGATAACGCAAGTCCCGCATCTTCATTGTCACGATAGAAAGGATCCTCCATCTTTCCCGCCCGCAGCAAATCGGCATATACCGAGCCGGGCACAACCGCTTCAATCCAGTCCCGTTCTGTCGTTTGCTTCATCAGCCAACTGCCGTTTAAATCTATAGTAATCGTCATCGCCTTTAGTTCATCTCCCTATATCTTAAGCAATAGCTTCATGTTAAAATGAAACCAGCCGAAAATCATAACCGTTTATCGGCAACTAGTCTCTATTTTTCGGGAGGAGATGACGTATGACGATTTATCCTTATTACTTCACAGAATATCCGAGGCTGCGTCCTTCCTTACCTTTCATCATCGATATTCATCGCGTCGACCATTCTTATCCTGCGCATCGGCATGATTTTCTGGAAATATCCCTCGTTATTGAGGGCCATGGCACCGAGACGATTAACGGGGTGTCTCATCCAATGGAACCCGGTACGTTGTCGCTGATTTTGCCTTTTCAGTTTCATGAGATTCGTGCGAATGCAGGGTCGCCGCTCCGTCTATATAACTGCATGTTCAGCATCGAGCTGCTATCCGGCAGTCAAGAATATGGCACCAGCTTCAAGGATTTGCTGCTCAGCGAAGATGACGAACGTCCGACCTTCTTTCAGCTCTCCACTTCTAAAGCAGAAGTTATTGGACGGATTTTGCAAGAAATGCTTGAGGAATTCAACGGGGATCAAAGCTTGCGAAATGCCTATCTGCGGACGAAGCTCATCGAAACGCTCATTCGAGTGGACCGGCTGCGTACAGAATATCATCGGCCTAACATTGGCTTAAAAGAGAAAGGGGATATGCCTGGTGCAATCTGGAAGGTTATCCGACATATCCACCTTCAATACCGTGAGCAGTTGACGTTATCCGGACTCGCCGAGTCGTTTCATTTCAATCCAACCTACTTGAGCGAACAAATCAAGAGGCATGCCGGCAAAAGCTTCGTCGGCCTTCTTCACGACATTCGTATCCGTCATGCCTGCTCCCTTCTCTCCTCCAGCGAGATGACGGTTTCCGATATTGCCTATGAGGTTGGCTACGGATCGGCCAAAACGATGTTCAAAGCGTTTCAGAAGTACAAGGGAGTAACGCCCGGCGATTACCGGAAAAGTCTTTCCAATTAGTGCGAATCATGATTATCCTTTTGGCTTTACCAAGAGAGATGCCAAAAAGGAGAAAATAATGGCAGCGGAAATGCCTGCGCTGGTTACTTTAAAAATACCCGTGATAATACCAATTCCGCCATCTTTCTTCAATTCCGTCAAGGCACCGTGAACAAGCGCATTGCCAAAGCTTGTTATGGGTACAGAGGCACCCGCTCCTGCAAATTCAATGAATGGATCGTAAAGACCTACTCCATCTGCAATCGCTCCGGCAACGACAAGCAATACCATAGTATGTGCAGGATCAAGCTTGAATATATCAAAGCAAATTTGTCCAATCACACAAATTGCTCCACCGATCACAAAGGCCCAGAAAAAAATCATATTGGTTTCCCCCCGCTTTCGATCGATACTGCATGCGCGATGCAGGGAATGCTTTCTCCTTGCTGAAAAGTCAATGGTGATAATAATGCTCCAGTAGCCACTACTAAAATACGGTTTAGCTCTTTATTTCGCACTTTTTTCAATAAATGTCCATAAGTAACTACAGCAGAGCATCCACAGCCGCTCGCTCCTGCCTGAACCATTTGCTTTTCATAGTTATAAATCATCATGCCGCAGTCCTTATACTCCGTTTGCTGCATAGGTATTTTATGTTTTTTAAATAAATCCGCAGCAATTTCATACCCTACTTTGGATAGATCTCCCGTTATAATCAAATCATAGTAACCTGGCTCAATTTGCAAATCACGCAGATGAGCCTCAATCGTATCAACTGCGGCAGGCGCCATAGCCGCCCCCATGTTGAACGGGTCCGTCAGACCCATATCAATAACCCGACCGATGGTAGCCGAAGTGATATAAGGGCCTTCACCTTTCTGTGAAACGACACCGGCCCCTGCTCCCGTCACCGTAAATTGTGCGGTAGGGGGTTTCTGGGAGCCGTATTCGGTAGGGTATCGAAACTGCTTCTCTACAGATGAGTTATGACTCGATGCACTTGCAAGTGTATATTTGGCCGAACCAGAATTAACCAGGTTAGCCGCTACTGCCAAGCTTTCCATTGACGTAGAGCATGCACCAAACATACCGATATAGGGAATGGATAAGGTTCTAGCCGCAAAGCTGGTGCTAATGATTTGATTCATCAAATCACCGCCGAGATAAAAATTAATTTTTTCTTTCGTTAATCCCGCATTTTCGACGGCAAGCTTGGTCGCTTCCTCCAACAGTGTTTTTTCTGATTTTTCCCAACTATCCTGTCCTAATCTTAAATCACCATGAATAATATCAAAATCGTCAGCGAGCGGACCTTGCCCTTCAAAGGGGCCCACGACAGTTGCTGCTCCAAGCAATGTAGGTTGGTTTTCAAAAATCCAACTTTGATGACCTTTTAGCATAGCCATTATCCTCCTACTGCAGCAGGATTAAATATCCAATGGAAGATGCCGACAAAAAATGCCGCAACTGTCCCAAAAACAATAACAGGACCCGCAATTTCAAACATTTTCCCCCCTACGCCAAGAACCAATCCTTCACTTCGATGCTCTAACGCTGCTGAGGCCATAGAGTTGGCGAATCCGGTGACCGGAACAGCAGTACCCGCCCCAGCCCACTGTGCGATTTTGTCGTAAACACCCAGACTGGTTAGAATGATCGAAATAATAATCAATACGGCAACTGTCGGATTACTTGCTTTTTTCTCGGTGAAGCCAGCCCAATGGACAAACATTTCCTGAATGGCTTGACCCACAATACATATTGTTCCCCCGGCAATAAACGCTCTAAAACAATTTTTGAAAACCGTTCTTTTCGGTTCCCTTTTTTTGGCGAATTCTTGGTATTCTTGTTGAACTGGCGTTAATTTTTTCTTCTTATTTGCCATGAGTGTTTACCTCCTTCAGCGATGTAAGATCGGCTTCAACTCGGTAATTATGTTCTGCAGATGATTTGCACATTGTTCGTACATCTTTTTTGCCTGCTTATTATTGGTCGTTAAACCAAACAACTCTAAATCCGCTTCACACTTCTTCAACGTGGTGTATAAGGTTGCCTTCTTCTGCGGAACTGGCACGATCAGCTGGTCATCAAACAAATCCACATATAATTGTTTATAAGCGTCGACTTGACCAACATATACATTTTCCACTGCAACACCCAGCTTCTCTAACTCCACATTTAGCCATGATCGGTTTAATCCGATGGTAGCGAGCGGCTCATCCATAATCCTGCCGTCTAAAATGACGGTTTGCGGTTCTTGTTCAGGTGACACTTTGATACCATAATGCTTTGGAGTCATCGGTTGATTTTCTCTTGTGGGCAGCACATTAAATCGGCCATCAGTTTCGATAATAGCAAATTCGACATCCGCTATTTTAAAAATATTTTTACTACGCAGCTCCTCCAATAAATCTTCATTTGTGAGCCGTTCTTTTTTCAAATTATCTTCCATTACTTTGCCGTCTTTAATTAATACCGTTGAGGTTCCGTCAATCAAATCCCTCGCCTTTTTGCTTTTCAGTTGTAATAACTCAATACCTAAGGAAATACCAGCCCATACCACTAATGAAATAACCCCTAAATACCATGTGGAGTCTATTTCTAAGGAAATATACGCGGCTAAGCTGCCAATTGTAATCCCCGTAATGTATTCGAACAGTGAAAGCTGAGAAATTTGCCGTTTCCCCAACATTTTGGTTACCGCAAAAAGTACGATCACGGAAAACAAAGTACGTAAGACCACTTCAAGCCATTCCGGCACATTCGAGCCCTCCTTCTCAAAAGAATATCTCAACCCATCAGCACATGTAGATTATGTGTCATAATCAAAATAATAAAACGAACATTCGTTTACCACAAAAGGGATGTTCAAGGAAATTTGTTTTTTGTTGAAATGGCAATCGTTTGAGGTGTTTATGTATGAGTATTTGATTTGGAGGAACTGAATGCGGGTGTAAAACGGTTACATATTAAAATATTGATGTTATGCATATTTATCTTTGTCATGTGTTAAATTATGTTCGGTATACATTTGGAGGAGGTGAAATACATGACGGTAGCATCTCAAGTTAAAACATGTGTCGCTTCACTAAAAGGCGCTCAAGCAAGCCTCGAACAATTTGCATTAGAAACAGAAAATCAAGATGCAAAATCGCTATTCACAAGTGCCGCACAACAAACGCAGCAAATTCTTGACCAAGTGGAAAGTCGGGTTCAAGAGTTAGAAAATCAAGAACCTCAATATAAAGGGTTTTAGCAAACGAACAGCCATGCATTAATTGTGCATGGCTGTTCGAACTTTCAATCGAATGTTTTAATCATTTCACCCAGCGTTTTGGCAGCTTCAACCTCGTCTGCGCCCTCTGCGCTGATCCGCAGGAGGCTGCCTTTTGGAGCTCCCAGCTGCAGCAAGCTGATAATGCTTTTACCCAGGGCTTGACGTTCGCCGAACTGAATCATGATGTCTGCGCTGAACTGCTGCGCGGCAAGCGCCAGCAGCTTGGCGGGACGGGCATGGAGACCGGATTGACATTCAATGATGACCTCGCAAATGAACATACCGATCCCTCCTTCCATTTCCTTTGTTACTGTAAATATAAACGAACGATCCGTACGACCTCATCTTCTGTCCCGGCTTGAACCAGTACTTTTACCATTTCCTTATTCTCGATCATAAATGCGACGCGGGACATAAGCTCTCCCTGCTGATCGGCACTGACCACCGCAATAAGCAAAAAAGCCTTTTGTCCATTATCGAAAATTATTCCGTCTGGATATTGAACAATAACAATGCCTGTTCGAATGATCGCATCCTTCGGGAAATCTACTCCATGAGGAATGGCCACCCCGTTGCCGATCAGGGTTGATAGCATCTTCTCCCGTTCGATCATCGAAGCAATATAAGTATGCCTAACAAGGCCCAAGCCGACCAACAATTCCCCAACCTGTCTCACGGCTTGCCATTTATCGTCAGCCTGAGCTCCAATCCGAACATGCTCCGCGGTGAACAGCTCCCCGCTTCCACCGCTCTCCTGCTCCTGCGAATGACCGTTCAGCTCCATCCCTTTCAGTTGAAGTATCAGCTCATCATAGAAGTCGGCGTCCGTGAACGTATTGATCGACAAATGCTGCAGCCATGGCGTCGCATTTCTTGCCCGGTCCGTCAGCTGCAGCTGCGAAATCACCATGTCGGCATCCTGCGGAATATCATCGACCGAGCAATTGTCAACCTCGACAGGAAGACCCGCCTGCTTCAGCTTTTTGCGCAGCAAGGCAGCACCCATCGCGCTGGAGCCCATACCCGCATCGCAGGCAAAGTATATTTTTCGTATCATTTGAGATCGTGGCTTTTGAGTCAATTGAATATCACCCTCAGGCGTATTTTGAAACACGATGGCATCGCTGACCGGCACAAGCACCGATTGCTGTCTTCTAAGGATAAAATAACAGCCTAAGAAACTGATAAGCGCAGATGACAGCACGCCGCATAACACCGGTATTTGCATCCCTTTCGGCGCCATGATCATAAGCAAGAAGATGCTTCCTGGAGAAGGGGTGGCGACGAGACTGGCTTGCAGCAGCTGGAACACCCAGTTGCCTGTCAGCCCTGCCGCAATCAACGGTATAATAAGGGCCGGCTTCATCAGCGCATATGGAAAGTACACCTCATGTATGCCGCCAATGCCTTGAATGAGTAGAGAAGACCGGGCATTATCCTTCTCTTTCCCTTTCAATAGCAAGTAATAGGCAAGCAGGAGACCGAAGCCGGGACCCGGGTTAGATTCCAGCAAGAAAAATACCGAATGTCCAATCTCTTTCGTCTGTTGAATGCCCAGCGGCTCAAGAATACCATGATTGATAATGTTATTTAAGAATAACACTTTACCGGGCTCAATGGCTAAAGCCACCCAGGCCAAATAATTGGAGGCAAGCACCAGCTCAGCGCCAACATGAATAACGTGCATCCCGATGACAAACCAATCCGCCACAATAAAAAAACAAGTTAACGCTAGTGCAGCACCGATTAAGCCTGCAGCAAAGTTATAGCATAACAATTCAAGGCCGATTGGAATGCGGTCTGCAAGCCACCGATCCGTTCGTGCAATTAAATAACCCACTAAAGGACCAATGACCATGGCCGGCATCAGCATGCTATACTCCGATGTATTTCCCGCAATCATCCCCATCATGACAAAGGAAGCGATAACGCCGCCGCGGTGCGCGCCGATCATTCGACCACCCGTAAAGGCGAACAGAATCGGCAAATAATACTTCAGAGTCGGATCTAAAATTTGGTCAATCGCTGGTATAGGAAACCATCCGCGCTCACTGAACAGTACCCGGATCAAGCCCAGCACGATTAATCCCGCTATATTTTGAAACACGAGGTTGCTCATAAATCTGCCAATACGATTAATCCGATTCATCGTTTTCCCCAGAAGAAAGAGCCTGTCTTGTTCATATAGCCTTGGCTGATGACCGATTTCAATTCCTTCTGAAGGAAAGGAAACTCCTGTCTAACAAGCTTATCCACGAAATCATCTTCAATAAGCATCGCGCTAATTTCTCCGATGGTCCTGAGATGCTCTTTCGGAGCCGATCGCGGAGCCAGCAGCAGCAGCACCGTTTGCACCATTGTGTCTTTGCCTGCGCTGATCCAGGGCACGGGCTTCATAAACCTTAGCACACCCACCATCAGCACCGGCACGGCTTCACTTTTGCAATGCAGCATCGATAGACCGCTTGCTTCCAGCACAATACCGCCAAGCTCTTCCCTTTGCAGCAGATCATTTGCTAATTGGTTCTCGATAACAGCAGGCACCTTCTGAGCAGCCAAGGCTGCCGCTTGCCTGATAACCTCAGGCTTGGTGAAAGCCTCGAGCCCTTCAGCAAAAAACATATGATTAGTCAGCTGTATAACGCCCTCGCCATAACGGTTCACGGTCATTACGGTGTCCTCGATTTCGATGTATTCTTCCTGAACCAAGCCGCCAATGAGCGGCAAACTGTACAAATGCATGTTAATAAGGTCAATATCCTCCTGCTTCAGGAAGGAATTGACGACCACAACGCGATGCCTCTCGTGCTCGAACTGCACGGTCGACAGGATGAGGTCAATTGGCCCCTCTCTGCGCAGCGCTGTCTCCAGCTGGAGCAATGATATCGTATCTACGATATGAATATATGGAAAATTCCTCTCAATTTGCGCGGCAAGCAGCTTCGAGGTTCCCATGCCGCTGCTGCACGCCAGCAGCACTCGAAAGCGCTGCGGCGTATTCGTTTTGGCACGCATGATAGCTGCGCCGAAATGCATCGCCAGATAACCGGTCTCCTCTTCAGGCACTTGCGCTTGAAGCTCCTCCTGCAAGTAAAGCGACGCCTTGCGCGCTGCCCTATAAATATCCGGATACGTCTCGCGTATGTGATCCAGCAGCGGATTGCGGATTTTCATATGAAGAAGAATCCGGTTTATCGCCGCCTCCAGATGCACAAGCAGCGCCTCATGCAGAGATTGATCATTATCAAACGTAATCTTAAGCTCATTCTCCATAATGCGGACGAGTCGATGGATATAAAACTCCGCACTTGATTCGCTGCCCTGCTTATCTTCAGATAGAAGCAGTCGTTTTCCTTTGGCGCCGAGAAGATGCATCGTAATGTATCCCATTTCATCCTCAGGAATCATAATATCCAGCTGAGTGCTCAGCTCTTCCGCCATTTGCCGCGCCCATTTGAATTCACGGGTCGGCTGCAGCTTACGCAGCGCTTCGGCATCCATCGCAATGCGCTCACCACTCTTGATCCGCTGAACGGCCAGCGCGATATGCACAACAAAACCCACGTAAGCGCTATCAGTCATTTCGTAGCCTCGCCGCGCTTCACTTCGCAGCACGATATTTTCAATTTGATTGATAATCGCAGGGTCGATGAAATGCAGCAGCTGATTGCGAATCGAAAGCTCCAGCTTGCGCTGGTGCCCGAACGAGTAAGAGTAGGAGGATAAAATATCCATGAGCTGCTCCTGCGAGAAATGCTGGTACACATGTTCGATAATCGCGCCGCGAATGCTTTTCTCATCAGCCTCGATACATACGCCTATACCCGGCTTTCTCACTAATTGAATACGATGCTTCTCGAACCAAGACTCCAACTTGTCCAAGTCGTTGCTGATCGTCGCTTCCGTCACTTCGAGCTTTCTGCTGAAATAATAGAGCTTCGTCCATTCCCGCTTGAAGAGCAGCATCTGGATAAGAAGATGCCTGCGCTCCTCCTGGGAGAAAATTTTTGGAGCCGAGCTGACGGACAGCAGATGCTGCAGCTGTTTTTTCGCCGTCTCGCTTCCCTCTATACTTAAACCAACACCGGTTTTCTTGACAAAAGTTAGCTCAAAAGGGACAAGCTGCTCGCTTATCCCTTCCAATTCCCTTTGAATGGTACGTATACTCAGCCTGATCTCCTCGGACATGACCTTTAAAGTTAACGGATAGGCAGACTGCAGGAGGAGCGCTAAGATTTGCTTCTGCCTGGCATTGAATGCTGAGCTCGGCCCCGTCACGACACACCACCGCCATTTCTTGAATTAGCTTCATTATAAATCCACTTTACATAATTGACTACTGTTTATCTAAGATACTGGCGGGACAAGCGCTTCTTACATCTTAATTTGTACCTTCATTAAATCCGGAGCCTTTGGCTTCTCCAGAAATTCAATCGTTTCTTCCAGACTGATCGTCTTGGAAATTAAAGGATTCAGGTTAATCCTGCCCTCCTTGATCCAGTTAAAAGCAGGGATAAATGTATGATTAATAGCCATCGAGCCGAGCAGCGTCCAGTCCTTGTTGTACAGCTTGAACGGATTGATGCGAATACTCGCATTATCTGCTGTCACACCGAACTGCAAATATTTGCCCGCTGGTCCGACAAAGTCCAGCGCCTTTTCAATAACGGCAGGAATACCGGTTACATCTACGACTGCATCGAATCCGTAAGGATAGTTGTCCTTGCTGAGCGCGGTTTCTAAATCGCGGCTGAGTACACCCTTTGTCGCGCCATGCTTCAGGGCGAGGTCAAGCTTCTCCTGCGCAACATCCACGACGACGAGCTCGGATGCTCCCGCTCTTGCAATCGACTGAATCAGCTGCTGGCCCATCGCGCCTGCGCCGAACAGCAATACTCGATTGCCCACCTGCAGCTGCAGACGATTCATGCCATGTACAACACAGGCCATCGGCTCGATAAACGCGCCTTCCTCGAACGACATCGTGTCCGGAAGCTTCACGACATTGCCGGCCGGCACCGATACGAATTCCGCCATGCTTCCGTTCACGGTATTGCCAAGCGCTCCCCAATTCTCGCACTGGTTGCCGCGGTGAGTCAGACAGAATTGGCAGTTCCCGCAAAACAGCGAGGGATCAGCGCTTACCCGGTCGCCTGGTATAAAACCTGTCACGCCTTCTCCCACCTCATGGATGACGCCGGAAAACTCATGACCTGGAATAATCGGATACGGGGATATGAATTCGCCTTCAAAAATATGAAAGTCGGTGCCGCAGATGCCAACATTTTTCACTTGGATCGTAACCTCTCCGCGCTTCGGCGCAGGATACGGAACTTCTTTAATGACGGCTTTACGAGGACCTTCGATGACTAGTGCTTTCATGGCTTTTTCTCTCCATTCGGATATATCATAATTTTTGTGCTCGTTTCCTTCTCTGTTCTGGCTGTTTCTACGGCCTGTTCGATTGCATCAAGCGAGAAGGCGTGCGTTATCACTTTGGTCACGCTATTCTTTCGCCCGCTTAAGGCTTGAATCGCCATCGGATAGGTATTCGCGTAACGAAACAGACCATAGACATCAAGCTCCGCGTCCACCAGTGCCGAAATGTTGACCGGAATGGCGTCTGCTGCAGGCAAACCTACGAATACGATGCGGCCGCCGCGCTTGACTAGCCCGAGGCTATCGGATATTGCCCGTCCGCTGCCTGACGTCTCGATGATGATATCAATACCCGCTCCGATCGTAAGCCGATCGAGTTCCTCCTTCATGGGAGTGTCCGCTGCGGGGTTAAGAACACCGCTCACCCCCATATCCAATGCCATGTCTCTGCGGCCAGCGAGCACATCGCTGCCGTAAATTTCATTTACGCCGAAAAGCTTAGCCGCCTCAATCGCGAGCAGCCCAATCGGGCCAAGCCCGGTCACAAGCACGCGGTCGGAGGGCTTCACCCTGCCCCTCGTCATCGCGTGAATGCCGACCGACAACGGCTCAAGCAAAGCGCCTTCTTCAAAGCTTAAGGAATCCGGCAGCTTGAAGAGAAAGTCGCTGCGAACGGCAACATATTCCGCCCAAGCGCCATCCACTGGGGGCGTCGCCATGAATACGACATCCGGACAGAGATTATAACGTCCCCCTTTGCAATAGTCACAGCGTCCGCAAGCAACGCCTGGCTCCACCGCGACTCTGTCTCCCACCGCTACATTTTTCACAGCGGCTCCGACCTGCACGACCGTGCCTGCAAGCTCATGACCAAGAATGATCGGCTGCTTCACCTCGTAACGCCCAATCCGTCCGTGCTCATAGAAGTGCACGTCGGAGCCGCAAATACCAATACAATACACCTGAACTAACGCTTCATTGGGGCCAGGCTGCGGAACCGCAACCTCCTTCACTGCAATGGACAACGGTCGATCAAGCACAGCTGCTTTCATTGTTTTCTTTTCCATAGACGTTCTCCCTCATCTAGGCATAATCATATACGATGGTTCATGAGTTAAACTTATCCTTTAACGGCACCCATCGTCAATCCGCGCACCAGCTGGCGCTGTGTGAACCAGCCCAGCACAAGCGCCGGCAGGACAGCAAGCGTTGCAACCGAGGACATTTTCGCCCAAAACAATCCCTGCTGCGTCATGTACGATGACATATAAACCGGCATTGTTGCAGCATTGGTCGACGTCAGGCTGACGCCGAAGAAGAACTCGTTCCATGCGAAGACAAAGCATAGCAGTGCTGTAGAAATAATACCTGGCCGCACGAGCGGAAGCGTGATTTTAAAGAAGCCCTGCAGGCCTGTTGCACCATCGACGCGGCCAGCCTCAATCGTTTCATAAGGAATGTCCTTGAAGAACGAACGCATCATCCATACGACCAGCGGCACGTTCATTGCCGTGTAGAGCAGAATTAGAGCGATTAGCGAGTCAAGAAGCCCGAGCTCCTTGAGCACCAAATAAATTGGAATGATGATGCCGACCGCTGGAAGCATTTTAGTCGAAATAAACCAGAACAGCACGTCATCTGCTTTCTTCACCTTAAGCATCGCCAGCGCATATGCAGCAGGAACGCCGAGCAGCAAAGCTAGCACGGTAGAGGTAATCGACACGGTAGCGGAATGGCCGAGAAACGCGCTTGCGCCAGCATCCCATATCTGTCTGAAGTTCTCCATCGTTGGCTCGAACAAAATCGAAGGAGGCACGTTGATCGCCTCGCCCTCGGTCTTGAAGCCTGTCACAAGCAACCAAAGAACGGGTGAAAAATAGACAAATGCAAGCATATATGTCGCTAACGTGATCAGCAGCGGAAGTGTACGCTTCATGACAATTCACCTCCGAAGGTTTTGCGCATGAGTTTGAAGAGTACCGTCATAAAGACCGTCATAATAATAACGATGAGCACGCCGAGCGCTGAAGCGCCGCCGACATCCCAGCTTTGGAAGCCCAGCCGGTATAAATAGAACGGAAGATTCGTAGATGCGTAGCCCGGTCCGCCGGAGGTTGTCACGTAAATCTCCCCGAACGTTTGCATAATGAATATGAGGCCAAGCAATAAAGCTACCTCTATATATCTCAACAAATGAGGAATGGTCACATTAAAAAATTGCTGAAAACGATTTGCGCCGTCAAGCATCGCCGCCTCCATCAGGTCGGGAGATACCGACTGCAGTCCAGCGAGCAGCACAAGCATAAAGAAGGGGATCCACTGCCACGCGACCACGATAATAATGGTCTCTAGCGGATATTGACCAAGCCAATCGATGGGCGGCAGTCCCAGCTTACTTGTAATATAAGCGCTGAATCCGAAATTCGGATTAAGAATGACTGTTTTCCATACGATTCCGGACACCGCCGGCATAATAAAGAAAGGAGATACGAAT
Organism: Paenibacillus praedii; assembly: GCF_049725345.1. Classification (NCBI taxonomy): domain Bacteria; kingdom Bacillati; phylum Bacillota; class Bacilli; order Caryophanales; family Paenibacillaceae; genus Paenibacillus; species Paenibacillus praedii. Next base: position 27,600 of record NZ_JBMWAM010000011.1, read on the forward strand.
AACGTACGAATAATGCCTTTTCCGAAAAAATCACGGTTAAGCAGCAGCGCCAGCCCCATACCGGCGACAAGACAAAGCAGAAGACAAAAAACAGTAAGAAACAATGTATTTTTCAATACTTCCCAAAATGCGGAATCGCTTAGAATTTGACCGAAATTAGATAAACCCGCAAAGGTTACGCCAAGATCCGGTCTCATCAAATTCCAATCGTGAAGGCTGAGATAAATCGTATACAGAAAAGGCACTTGCGTGATAATGCCGACAATAATAATACCGGGCCAGAGCAGCCCTCTCGCTCCAGTGGAAGGTTCAACCGCTACACTCGCTAATTTAGAATCCGTTTTCATCGGTTTTTCTCCATTCTACCGTATTCATTCGCCTCTATCCGCTTTAAGCTGAGCGGGAAGAGGCGCGAGTTTATCGTCCTCTTCCACAAAATCAATCCGCTTTATTTCTTATAACCGCCATCTACGGCGACCTTCTGGGCCATTTCCTGACCCTTGTTCATCGCTTCCTCAACCGTGATTTCACCCGTAATCGCACCAGCAATGAATTGGCTGACTTCCGTACCAAGCTGCTGGAACTCTGGGATGTTCACGAACTGAACGCCTTGATAAGGAACCGGGTTAACCGTTGGCTGTTTGAAATCAGCAGCTAGCAGAGATTCAAGCACGATATCTGCGAAAGGCGCCGCTTCCTTGTACTTCGGATTCTCGTATGTCGATTGACGCGTGCCTGGAGGAGCTACTACCCAGCCTTCGGACTCGCCGACCTTCTCAATGTACTCCTTGCTTGTTGCCCAGGTAATAAATTTGAACGCTTCCTCTTTGTTTTTGCTTGCCGCCTCGATCGCAAGGTTCCACGACCATAACCAGCCCGTATTCTCTTTGACGCCTGTTGGCGCTTTGGCATAACCAATTTTGCCTACAACTTGCGAAGAATTCGGATTATTTAAGAAGCCTGCGGCTACTGTAGCGTCATACCACATTGCTGCTTTACCCGTGGACAACAGCGTCAATGCCTCGGTAAAGCCCGTTGTCGTCGCCCCTGGCTGGCCTGCCGCATTGATCAAATCAACATAGAACTGAACTCCTTTAATCGTCTCCGGACTGTTCAACTGAGCATCCCAGTTCATGTCGTACCAAGATCCGCCATGGGCGTTAATGACTGTATTAAGCGGTGCAAACATCTCGCCCCAGCCCGGCAGACCGCGAAGGATAATGCCCGGCACGTTGTTCGCTTCCTTCACCTTCTTGGCAATATCAGCTACTTCCTCCCAGGTCGGGCTTTCCGGCATCGTCACGCCAGCCTTCTCCAGCATCTCTTTGTTGTAGTAGAGCATGCTGCTCTCTCCATAGAAGGGAAGCGCATACAATTCGTTTTCATAAGAAACGCCATCGCGAATGGAAGGGAAAAGATCATCCAGATCGTATGCCGCTCTCTCCTCTTCAGACATCCCATCGAAGAAAGGCGCCAATGGCTCAATCCACCCGTTCTTGGCCCAGATCGAAGCGTCGAAGTTACCAATCGTTACGATATCATACTTGCCTCCGCCTGTACTCACATCAAGCGTTACTTGCTTGCGAAGATCGTTCTCTGGCAGGACGGAGAACTTTACCGTAACGCCTGTTTCCTGCTCATAGTCCTTTGCCAGCTTTTGCATAACGACCATATCCGGGTTATTAACGGTCGCAACCGTCAATTCAACCTTCTTGCCAGAGGCCGCCGGCGTTTCCGCATTCCCCGCTGCTGTATTGCCGTTTGCTGTGTTGCTGCCGCCATTATTCGCCGGCGAACCGCACGCGGTAAGCGCTATCATTAATGACAATAATAAAAACTTTACCGGAGTAAAATACTTCTTCAGGTTCATTGCTTTACGACCTTGCAGTGAATCGATCTGTCTCATCACATTCATGACCTCCTGTTTATTGTTGGGACCCCCCAGCCGACGCATGGCGCCTGCGTTAATGCCATTTGTTAATTTGCGATCCCGTTGAGGCCATTATAGGTGCCGTAAAAGACCAAAGTAAACAAATACATCCGTTGATTTGACACGATCGAATTCATGCCATTTTTAAATAGCTTATGTCATGAAGTACAGGAATCCCGTCGTGGCGGGATTTTCAAGGGAAGCGCTTCCATTTTGTACAGGTGCAATTTTCTTTACTTGTTCGACAAAAAAAGAAGGCAAAACCGGTCAGCCTGATCGGTTTTGCCTTACTCTAGCGCTTTCTTTTACATCTTCACTTAGATCAAATAGTTAGAAACATAAAGCGCATCCCATCCGTCTATGCTACCGAGGTGAACATCGTGATCAAAAAATGGTTTGTCATTATCTTAAGTTGTTCGATCTTATTAAGCGGAGGGTTAATCGCCAAACCAACAGCAGCCTATGCGTGCTCCTGCGCGGCTCCAAGCTCGACCGAGCAGCAGGTCAAGGATGAGCTCGAACGCAAATCAGCCATTTTCGCAGGAACGGTAACGGAAGTCATTAAGCCCAGCGGTTTGAAAATAATGTCATCCGCGGATTTGGTTCAGGTAAGCTTCGAGGTATCTACGGTATGGAAGGGCGAGGTCGCACGCCAGGCAAGCGTCTATACCGCCATGAGCTCGGCAGGCTGCGGCTACGAAAATTTCACAGTCGGCAAGGCATATCTCGTTTCAGCTTACAACAATCCAACCAAGCTTGAAACAGGAGTTTGCGAATTAACGAAGCCGCTTAGCTCTGCAACGGAAGAGCTTGCAGTTTTAGGTGACGGATATTTACCCAGCCCCATTAGCGCAAAAGTACAGCTGTCTGGTAATCAAGCCTCCACTGAGGCCCAAGCAGCAGCCAACGCTCCTTCTGATCTAATTTTTGCAGCAGCGCTTGTGCTAATGGGCAGCGCGATTGCGCTCATCCTAATTAAGCGCCGCAAATATAAACCCTAGCTTCCAACACGCTCTCTTAAATTTAGAAATTGAAATTGTCCGGGTCGGCGCCGACTCTCTCATTGCGGTTCAGCGCATCGATCCTTGCAATTTCTTCCTTAGACAGCTCAAAATCGAATATATTCGCATTCTCGCGAATCCGGTTCGGTGTGATCGACTTTGGAATAGCCACGACGCCCTTATGCAGATCCCATCGCAAAATAATTTGCGCAGGGGATTTGCCATGCTTACGCCCAAGCTCCAGCAATAATGGGTCATCAAGCAGCTTCCCTTGCATCAGGGGACTCCAGGCCTCCATTTGTATGCGATGCTTTTGACAAAACGCCAGAAGCGGAGCCTGCGTCAATCGAGGATGAAACTCCACCTGATTAGGACGAGGAGCGTTCAACTCATGGCTTCAACCTATAAATTTCTCATTGCCGTTCCTTCCCTTTCCCGCCGCCGCTTCACCCAGACAGCCACACCGGCGCCGGCCATCATCATGCCTGTCGCCACGAAAATCCAATGGATGCCAACGGCTAGTCCAAGCAATCCGCCGATCAGAGGGCCAAGCATCGCCCCAATCTGATTCGCGCTTGTCGTGAGACCAAAGGATCGGCCTCTGAACTGCTCATCCGTGCTTTGTACGACAAGTGTATTGACAATAGGACCAATCCCGGCCATAAACAGACCGAATATGAATTGGACAACAGCGAACAGCCATAAATCCTCAACAAAGTACTGCATGCTAATGACCATTCCCGCAGCGAGCAAGCAGCCGATAAGAATACGATAGTACCCTTTCCTCTCCCCCAGCCTTCCCCAGACCGGCGAGGCAAGTATGCCCGCGATTCCAATAAGCGAAAGCACGAAGCCGGCTGACAGGACCGCCCCCTGCAGCCCGCCCTGCAGCTCGGCGATATGAAGCGTCAACAACGGCTGAATCATGTTCACCGACAATTGAAAGAGGACAAGCAGCAGCAGCATACTCATTAGAGCGCGGTTACGGAACGCCATTCGGTAGGTAACCGGCTCTGCCCGCTTCTCTTCCGAGCTCTCCGCCGCTTTCGCCGCTCCTTTTCCTTCCCTCACCCAAACAATGACAGCCACTGTTGCAGCTAATATAATGATTGCCGCCGCGATGAAGGAACGGCGCAAGCCAAAAGCTTCCGCCAGCAATCCCCCGAACAACGGACCGAGTATGCCGCCTGTCATCGTGCCTGCCTGCATCATGCCGAGGCTCCAGCCCAGCTTTTCCTTAGGCGCGATAGACGCAACAATCGACATGGATGCGGGAACGAAGCCGCCGACAAATCCATGCAGCATCCTGACGCCTACCAGCTGCCATGGCGTCTGGACGAACGCGATCAGTGCATAAATGACCGCCAGACTGAGCCCGGCCCGAATGACCATTTTCCGCTTTCCATACTTGTCCGCAAGCAGCCCCCATAAGGGCGCCATCACAGCTCCAACAAGAAATGCAGAGGAGTGCACAATCCCAGCCCATAAATTGACTGAGCTCTTCTCTACTCCTAAATCAAAGAGGAAGAGCGGCAGGAATGGAACCGACATCGTATAGCTTGAACTGCAGAATAGAACGCCGAACCATAAAATCCACATCGTACGCTTCCAGGATGGCATGCACTTAACCTCCTTCTTCCTCTGCCTATTAGGATCCACTGCAATAGTAAACTATTTCCTACTATACGCCTCCTTTTCCAATTGTTCAAAAACGAAACGCAGTAGCAATATGAAGGAAAAGCGAGGTAATGTCTCTTTATTTGCTGTTCCCCTTTCTAATGCGCTTATAAAAAAATAAAAGCATCCGAAGCCGTTTAAGGGGCTTGAGATGCTTTGGAATATACATGATGTTCTGGCCTCTCGCTGCTCTTCTCCGCGAGCCGTCTCGCCCGCCGGAAGCAGCCTGCCAATACCTTACTTCTTTCTCCCGAACTTGTAGAGTGCTCTTGAAATAACGCAGCGACCATGTTCTTTCTATATTTTATAAGAAGAGTGTTTTTATGTAAATGCAAGATTGTTCTCATGACTCAAGTAGGACCTAACTTTGTCAATCATTGGGACGATGGACATCAGTTATATTATTCTTTATCCAATGGTTTGTGGATGCCATCTTTGTAAAAATCAAAGACGAGCTGCTGTTGTGTTCCCCTTACTCCGTAGAACACATCGGAAATCCGCTTTCCCTTGCGCCTTAATTCGGATTCCAGCCATTCCTTTGTCAATCCGTTACTCTCCAGGTTTTTTTCCATGAGCGCTCCATCCATAATGAGTTCAATGGGAAAAGATTGGACGGTTGAACGAATCTTCATATCCTTTTTGGTGACAAATTGGTACTCTTCTTTTTTTAATACGGATACCATTCCGTTATCTTCAAGAACGGCATATTCCACTTCCTCCATGTTGAAAATCCCATTTTCCCTTAATGCCTGATCCAATGAATCCAGCGTATATCTGACCTTTCTCATATTATCTTCAAGAATTTTTCCGCTTTCAATAAGTACGGTTGGTGAACCCGATATCCAGCTTCTCATTTTGCGGTTCTTCAGGGCGATGACGGATAACAAAAAGGAGGTTATCGTAATGATAACGAGCGACAAAATCAAATATGACCATTTTATTGTCTCATTAAAGGCCAAGTTAGCCGCAATGGCCCCTAATATAATACCCGTCACAAAATCATGAAACGTCATATTAGAAATCGTCTGTTTACCAAGTATTTTAGCTATAAACAAAAGCAGTACAATAGCAAGAATGGTCCGAATAAATATTTCCATATATACTTGCATTACATAACCTCCTCCTTCCTTTTCATTATTTCCAATTCGAATAAAAAAAACCAATCACTGATTTCCCGGGATTGGTACAGCAGCTTGTCCTGCCTATTTTACGACCTGCTCGGTTATTCCTGATATTCTCGGAGCTAAGGTCAACTGGATACGTGATGCGCCGAGCCATGCATAATCACACGTCCCATAAGTACATCCAGTATAACGAACTCCCGGGACTTTTAACATGGATAATATATATCGGGCACAAACATCCAGTCACAACAGTAAACTCATGCATAACCTATAGAGTACTCAAGTCGAGAGGAGGTGAAGCATTAATGTCCGGAACTGTTGTAGGCGGTGCATTTAACAACACAGGCATGATTCTTGTCCTTTTCATTTTGTTGGTAATTATCGCTTGTAGTTGTGGTTTCTTCGGTGGTGGTGTTTACTAAATAAAGCTCAGAATGTATGCTCCATACATTCAATATCTCCGTTCCTTTAAACACTTTTCTAAACGGCCCTGCAACAACGGCACCACAAACAAGAAGAAGTCTGCGGCTGTCGCAGACTTCTTCTTGTTCTTGTTGGAATAGCCTTATCCTATTGCTATGGTTTGCTTTATCGCGCAACCTCGGCTGCCCACATTTGCGCAAGCTCGTCGACTGACAACACGGTAGCGTACTTCGCGTTCAAGTCGAATAAATTGGTACAGTGCGAAAAATACGATCGGTCGAAGCAGCCATCATCAATCACGAACGTCGCGAAGCCATTCGAATGCGCGTCAACGGACGTCGCGCGCACACACCCGGAGGTGGAAACGCCGCATACGATGACGGTATCAATTCGCTCCTTAACCAGATAGGCTTGAAGCGGCGTTTGGAAGAAGGCGCTCGCTTTCGTTTTCTCAAGCACCCACTCCCCTTCGAGCGGAGCGATGGACGGCGGGAATTCGTTGTACATCCCTTCCATATTCAGCTTCCTCTTCGATTTGACGGCCCCGCCAGCGAATAGGGTATCGTATGGGTTCGTCCTGGAATAAACGACAGGAAGCTTTCGTTCCCGAAACAACGCGATAAGTGCCGCAATACGCGGCATCGCTTCCCATGAGGCGGGTCCGCAGGCGGTAGGATACTCTTGAATCGCTTGTTCCAGCGTAAGCGATTCGGAGCCGGTGAAGCCGTAAGTCACGTCTACGACGATGAGCGCCGCACGCTCCCCCAGCTCAGCCTTCTTGAAAAAGCCCGCTCGTTTATATGTTTCCTGTTCAGCTGCAGGGATGACTTCCATCCATTTTTTCATATTAAAGGCTCCTTCACAGTTAATTAAGTTCCATCTTGACGCAACGGGGCTTTGCTCGGCATTCTCGCCGACAGCAGCAGGATCAGCACGCCGATGGCTGCGCCGACAATAGCAACGACATGGAATTGAGCCGTCGTAACCTGCTGGCCGAATGCCATCCCGAGTAAACTCGAGGATAAGATCGTACCCAAATAACGGGACGTCATAAACAAGCCGGATGCAATGCCTGTCTCCTTCGGATCTGCAAACGCAAACAAGGCAGTCTGAAGACCCAAATTATTGAACCCGCTGCTGACGCCCAGTAGAGATAACACGGCGAACAAGTACAGCGGCGAGGAATGATTGCCTACGGTCAGCAGCAGCAGCGTACCGGAGATCGCGAAGATCGCCCCTGCCAGAAGCACTGTTTTGGAAGATTGCGTCCGATCGATCCAACGTCCGGCGAGCGGCGACACAACGACGCTGAAGCCCGCGATCGACAGCATGACGATACCGGTCACATTGGCCTCAAAGCCTTGAACCTTCTGCAAATAAGTCGGTACCCCGAAAAACATCGAATAAAACAAAATATTGACTAATATAAACTGAACGTATACGAGACTGACATTCACGTTTTTCCTTAACGACGACACGTTAACGAAAGGCGCTGGCCGGCGGGTTTCATGCCGAATAAACCACACCACCGCAATGGCAAATACGAGCAGCAGCCACCAGTTTGCTTGCTGCTCCAATGACAAGAGAAACATCAGCAGGCATACGATGGAGACGGCGAATAACGCAATGCCGCCGACATCGGGTGCCGCCGGCTTATTCGTCGGCCGCTCATCCTTCGGGAACGCCCGAATCGCCAGGATAAACGAAGCAATAATAAAAGGGAAATTGATAAAGAAAATAGCCTGCCAATCCCAATTGAAAATGAGAAAGCCGCCGATAGAAGGACCGAACGCCGCCGAGCTTGAGGCGAAAATATTTAAGACGCCGAGCGACTGAGCCTGCTTCTCGGTAATATGCTTGCGCACGGCAGCCATGCCAGCGGGGTACAGCGTAGAGCTGCCTACCGCTTGAATCATCCGGAAGACAATTAGAGCGCCGAAGCTCGTAGCGAGCGGCGCCAGCATGGAAGCTGCGGCGACCAGTCCAAGCCCGATCAGAAACATCCTCTTTTGTCCCCAAATGTCCGTCAGCTTCCCCATCACTGGCTGACCGATGGCGCTTGCTAAGTAATAAGTAGATATGAGCCAAGTTGAATCTGCGAACGTTAGCCCAAAATCCCCCTGCAAACGGGTTAACGCTACCGAGATCATAGAGGAATTCAACGGATTTAACATAATGCCGAAAGCTACTGCGATAAGTAGACGCAAGTTGCTTCCTCCTTTCAGCCGGCGATGATATTTCATGATAGCACGACTAGGCTGGCTGTCCAATACGAGGAGACCTGCATCTTCGCCGCCCTAGTGCTGCTCCGATTCATGCCACGAGCTTAGCAGCCGTTTGGATAGCAAATTAATCAGCAGGAAGAATACGATGCCTATGACGGACGCTGTGAGACCGCAGGCAAACAAATAACCGGTTTGAAGCCGTGTTGCCGCAATCGTAATCGCGTACCCAAGCCCTCCGTTGCCGCCGCCAATCCCGGCGATATATTCGCCGACGATTGCGCCAACAACCGACATCGCGCACGAAATTTTCAAGCCCGCCAAAATATACGGCAGCGCTGCCGGCAAACGCAGCCTCCACATCGTTTGCATTTTCGTTGCGTTATACAAATAAAAAAATCTGTCTTTTTATCGACGCGGGTGGTTGTCATGACGCCGCGGCCGGGGAATCGTGATCATCGCATTCCTGATCCGATGAAATCGAGCAATATTTCGTCACGCGGGGATTTTCGGGGCGATTCGGGTTCGGCAGCAGACCAGTATTGCTCGTGATGGACTGCAGCACCGCTTTTACAAACAAAGAATCGCCGATGCACGGCGATTGGGATAAAGAAGTGGAAACGATCGGTAAACTTGTTGACACTGCTCATGAAACGGGCGTTCAAGTCATTTATACGCATTCTTATAATAAGGCCGACGATCCCGCGCTTCGTATTTTTGCCAAAAAGGTTCCTGGCATGCAGGCGCTCGCTACAGATCCGAACGACATTGTGCTGGATAAACGAATACGAACCCGAAAGAGCGACCGGACCATATATACGAAATATTACTCCGTCTACTCCGATTCGGATTTGCTGCCTATTCTCCGCGAGACGTCGTGCGACACGCTTATTCTGTGCGGGTTTTCCACCAGCGGGGCGATTCGGGCAATGGCGACGGAAACCATTCAGCATGCCATTCGTCCAATTATTCCGGCCGAAGCGGTGGGGGATCGAGATGAATTTGTGCATCGCAACAATCTGGCCGATATCGATCGGAAATTCGGTGATGTACTCCCTGCAGGAGAAGTGATCCGATATCTGCTCTCGAGAAAGAAATAAGGGCCGCTACAAGAAAAAGTCCCGATGAATCAAGCTTCATCGGGACTAGTCATAACGTTTTCCTATTCTAGCGCTAATCGCCTGCTTTGAACCCGTCATTTTAAAGTAAACTTAAGACCCATAAGATGGAAACATCATTCGCGAAGCGGCCGTTCTTACGGGGCATTGTTCTAATTTCAGACTACTTTTTCGAAAGTTTCTTAGAAGATGTTTTAACATGTTTCCCGCGTTTCACGCTCGAAACCATAACATTTTTCTCAGTATGCGTGTAATAGTGCTTATAGACAGGACAACAATGATGCTGTTTTACCGTTTCAATATTTTGAACGACATTCACAAGCTGCGGATGGTAGTAGTTCTCGTATTGCGTAATTGGAGGATCATAGATCGTCTGCGTTGGACAATCGGGACAAAATTCAGCTTCATTCATGCTGCCTACATTGCCCATGTTATAGTACTGATTAGGGTCCAAAGTAATTATCCCCTTCCTGTTTTGGAATACACCTTATTGTATTCACAGAGAGACAATTCGACCTGTACGCTTGACATGGAAGGCGATCGCCTTCCATGTTTCTGCGGCATGGAGGGCGAGAGAATTACCGTGTACCGGTTACGCCTTAGTGATATCCTCTATTAAAATATTGATGTTATTTCCAGCTGTGTTGCTCTTTCCTTTACTTCTGTGGGTCGCCAGACTTCACTGCTCAAATTCCTCTAAAGAAATTTTATCTACGACTTCATAGCCCTTCCCTTCCCCCAGCGGTCTCACAAGAACCGTTCCCATATACGGAATCTCGCCAAGGCCGACATCGCTTGGAAAGCTGTGATCGACGATGACTTTATTTTTCCCTGCGGGCGGTTTCACTTCCAACACAGAAGTAAGAGCCTTTACTATCCTTTCTTGCTCGGCAGCAGGCAAAGCGCCGCTTAATTTATAAATATTCAGCCAGAAAGGATCGATTTGAACATGCTGCTCTCCAAATGCCAATGCAGCCGTTTCTCTTGTGCGGCAAAAAGGACTCGCCGTTACCGGCAGCTGAACAGGGATTCGCAATTGGCGAATCGCCCCCCCAAAGCTTACAGCCTGTCTTCTCCCCTCTTCCGACAGATTTCTTTGGGTGGAGCAATCACTGAAGTTAATCTGCGTTTGATCGCTTCCTACTGAAGCTTCTCCATGCCTAACTAACAGAATATATCCGCCCTGGCGCAGCGATTGAAGCAAGGGGGCGCTGAGCGGAGCTGCATGTACAGCAGCATCGGCCTCCCCTGAAGCATGCGATGGAAAACATACGAGTAAAAAAAACGCTATGGCAAGAACGATATTTCTCAAAGGTATCACCTCTTGTGCGAAGTCTTTATCCTCACAGATTGCATAAAGGATAGTCTGTGCAAAAAGATACCCTTTTATTTCCATGCGGAAATAAAAAACGGGCAATGCGCGATAATCGCAGCATTACCCATTTCATATTATGATGTGAAGAATCAGCCCTCGGAAGGCTTCCATATCCGGTAATTGCCGCTTAAGGCAAGCAGGGCGAACAGGTACAAGCAGTTATCGTAATATCTTCTGACCCCGGTGCGGATAGGCGTGTTCCAGAACAGCTCAACGCTTGAGCGCGCATGAGGACCTGTCGCTGCGAGCGAAGCCATAGCGTTGGTCGCGAGTAAGCCGACCGGATGGAGCGATTTTTCCTCGAACGGCTCGCCATCGATTCTGTACCTGCGGTAATCCTCGGGAGCTTTATCTGCAAAAAAAGCTTGTATCCGGTTTGCCGCCTCGCAAGACCATTCATCGGCTCCGATCCATTCGTAATCAAGACCGATGTTAGCCGCTACGCGGTAGGAATCGCTGTAGAAATGTCCGTAGCCCTTCTCATCGTTCGGTGTGCCGTCATAGTGCGCATATTCGGGCGCAAGCCCGGTGACCGGATGGCAGGCAAGGTGAAGATATTGTCTGCTCGCAGCCGCGGCCTCCTTCCAGAAAGCGCGATCCTCGGGATTAGCCCAAAGCGCAAACAGCTCATAAAAATGCGGCAGGTGATAGGACGGGTCCGAATATTCGCATTCCGGAATAAACTTGATCAGCTTATTTTGCAAATTCCACATCGGATAACCCGGCCCTCTCTCCCCTTGATGCAGGCAGGTACTCAGCAGCTCCCGCGCTTGACGACCGTAATCAAATGGCGGCTCACCATCGCCCCAGCGATGAGAGGCAAAGAACAGCGCCATCGCAAAAAACTCCTCCCCGTCCGGGGCGGGACGACTCGCGCGCCTCGTCCCATCCGGATTGCAGGACCAGGCGAAATAGCCGGCGTGCACGCCTTCCGTCATGAACATATACGTATGCGTCCAGCTCCAGAGCCGGTCGAATATATCTTTTCTGTTATATTGGACCGCCATCATCATGCCGTAGGACATGCCCTCCGAACGAACATCCAGATTGCCGGTATCAAGCAAATAACCCTTGTCCTCCCCAGCCTGATAATATATCCGCGTCTCCTCGTCCCCTTCGAACAGCGCAGCCCAGACGCTCTTCAGCCTCTCGCCTATCTCCTCTTCCGAATAGCCGTATTCCGCCAGCACATTGCGGTATTGACCTGTCCGAAATGCTCCTATAGCCGCTTCCATATTCCTCACCCTTTCACCCCGCCTACCATCATGCCTTTCACAAAATACTTCTGCAGGAACGGATACACCATAATGATTGGCAAGGAAGCCGCGATCGTCATGGTTGCGCGAATAGAGAACGGCGTTACCGCATTGGCATTCTGTCCTGCGTTTGAGAAAGCGTCGCCTGCCGATTTGGCGGACATGGAGGCGTTCGAGTTTTGCAATATTTTTTGTAGCTCGTATTGCAGCGTACTCAAATCGATATTGGAGGAATTGTACAGAAACACATCAAACCATTGGTTCCACTGATACACGCCGCTGAAGAGCGCAACAGTCGCCAGCACCGGGGTGCTCAGCGGAAGCACGATATTGAAGAAGTTGCGGTATTCGCTGGCCCCGTCTATTCTGGCCGATTCCAATATGCTATCCGGCAGTCCCTCGATAAAGGAGCGGATAATAATCAGATTAAATACACCGATAAGGCCCGGCCAAATATAAACCCAGAAGCTGTCGATCAAGCCCAGGTCGCGGATTAATAGGAAGTTGGGAATCAAGCCCCCGTTAATGTACATCGTCAAAATGAAGGCGACCGTCACAAATCTCCGAAGAACATATTCCTGCCTGCTGATCGTATAGGCGACCATAGCCGAGCAAAATACGGTTACGGCCGTGCCGATAACCGTACGCAGCACGGAAATCATGGTCGCGTGGAAAATAGTCGCTTCCGCCAGCACATATTTATAGTTTTCGAGCGTCCATACCCTCGGCCATAGATAGATGCCTCCTCTTATCGAATCATTCGCGTCGTTTAAAGAGACGGCGAGTGTGTTGAGGAAGGGATACAACGTAACAATCATCAACAAAGTCAGAAAGGTATAATTGCCGTATTCGAACAGCCTCTCGCCAAGCGGCAATTGCCGCTTCCTTTTTTTGGTCTTCATCACTGCTTCTGCCATCGTTGACCTCGCTTTCTAGTACAGTCTGGCTTCGCCGAGACGCTTCGAAATGTGATTAGCTGCAAACAACAGGATAAAGCTGACTACCGTCTTGAACATTCCTGCCGCTATCGATAAAGAAAAATTGCCCTGCGCAATACCGTATTTCAAAACAAATATATCAAGATTCTCGGAGTAATCGATATTCATGCCGTTACCGAGCAGGTATTGCGGCTCAAATCCCGATTCCATCAGATATCCGATATTCATAATTAATAGAACGACAATGACCGGTTTGATGCCCGGAAGCGTTATATGCCACATACGCTTGAAGCGCCCCGCACCATCCATTTCCGCCGCTTCGTATTGCGCGGGATCAATCATCGTCATGGCCGCCAAATAGACGATTGTATTCCAGCCGACATCCTTCCATACCGTACTGACGCCAAAGATGGTCCAGAACTGTTCCGGGATGCCCAAAAACAATATTCCTTCATTAACAATACCCGCACCAATCAGCAGCTCATTTAAAATCCCGTCTGGGGATAACGTGCTCTGTATAATGCCTGCCGCAACAACCCATGAAATAAAATGCGGCAAATAGCTGATCGTCTGCACGACCCGCTTGAACATCACCTTGCGCACCTCATTAAGCAGAAGCGCCAGCGTGATCGCCGTCACAAACCCAAGCACCAAATTGATTCCGCTCATCGCCAGCGTATTTCGGAGCACTCTCAAAAACCGTTCATCCTGAAACAAAAAATTGAAATGCTCAAAGCCGATCCACTCCTGATCCCAGAAGCCAAGTGCCGGCTTGTATCTCTGAAATGCGATCGTCCAGCCCCACAACGGCATATATTTGAAAATAAAGAGCCAAATCAGAAAGGGCACGGACATGATAACTAATGCGCGCTGCTTAAGAAGCAGCTTGAAAAACCGGACAATGCCCGCCGATTGTTTCGTGCTCGCGCTGGACGCTGCGGTGCTTACTGTGTTCTTCTCCATCTTCCACTCTCTCTCCTTCCAAGCACGGAATCAGGAAGAAGAGCAGCGAAAGGCCCGACTTGGTCGCCTTATAGGCCTTTCGCTGTCTTCTGATGCCGCATAGGGTACAGTTATGCTTAGTTATTTGGCCTGCTCGACCAGCTTCTTAACCTCTTCTGTCATGAATTGCTCATAAGCAGCCGTATCCAGCTTGCCGAATTCACCTAAATATTCGTTCCATAGCTGTTCAAATTCAGCTGGATTCGCGAGCACGAGCCTAGGGAAGTATTTCTTCGTAAGCTCTGTTTTCTGCGTTTCATACATTTGCGGCTGGGAGCCCTGCTCCTTCGGAATGCCCCATGCCGGGAACCATGGACGCTCATCAGGAGCAGCAAACAGCTCCGCATACGTTCTTGCGCCGTATTTCTCCAGGATCGTTTTATCCGCTTCTGTCAGACTCATCTGGAACACCTCAGGCTGCAGCCCCGGCGAGTACGCATTGCCGTCGGCTAGAGTAGAGTTAGTGCCGTAGTTAGGCCAGTTCCAATCGTAGTATTTAAAGCCGAATTCTTCACGGAAGGGCTCGTTGATTTTGGCAATTTGCTCCGCAGTACGGTAGAAGCGTCCATTCTCATCAACCTCGTACGTTTCGCCTTTGATTCCCCAGCTTTTCAGAACTTGGTTTTCTTCCTTCAGCAGGTTATCCAGGTATTGAACAATCCGAACTGGGTCCTTGGCGCTGACAGTAATGCCCATGCCGCGGTTTTTGACGAAGCCCGGAGGGTCGAGATATTGATCCTTCTCGCCGTCGAAAGTAACCGGCAACGGGAAATATACAAAGTCATCCTTGGCCGGATCCACCTTCGCAGCATCCTTCAGCACGTTCTGGGCGTTGCCGATCTGCCAGCCGTAATCGAAGAACCCTACGACCTTGCCGGAAGTCAGCTTCGCCAAATATTGGTCATAGTTGTCGACAAAAGAAGCTTTGTCGAACAAACCCTCGGCGTTCAGCTCGTTCAGCTCCTGCAGCCAGCGCTTGGTCGCATCGCTGGCGGAATACGTCTTCGCCTCGTGAGTGTTCATATCCACGATAACATCGCCGTCATTCGGATACCCCATCAGATGCATCGGCGGGTTCGTCGTCGCGAAGAATCTCCAATCATGCGTAAGCGTTACAAAGCCGGTCAAATCCTCATCCGGATGCTTCGCTACAAAATCCTTCACCAGATTAATATATTCATCCAGCGTTTTAATCTGCGGATATCCCGCTTCCTTCAGCACCCGGCGCTGTACCCAGAACGCGCCCTGGTTGATGTTCGGGTCCGGAATATATTCACCAACTACGTTAGAGAACGGAAGGAAATAAATCTTTCCGTCAGCCGCCTTCATCTGGTTAAAATATGGTCCGTATACCCGCTTGATATTAGGAGCGTGCTCCTCAATCAGATCGGTCAAATCAATAAACGCGCCTGCGCCGAGAATTTCATCGATGGCTGCGTCCGGAATAATCACATCCGGGTAGCGGTTGGAAGCAATCATCGTTCCGATTTTCGTATTCAGATCGCCTACCAGATTTTCCAGCTTGAAATTGACGCCTGTCTGATCCTCAAGCAGCTTGCCGATAGTCGTTTCATTGGTGTTAATATCCTTTGCTGCTCCAGCGCCGTTAAAGATCGTAAACGTTACCTTCTCCGGCTTTTGTTCCCCGCTGTCGGTGGCCTCGGCCGCATTGCCTTCCGATTTATTTCCGCTGCCGCCGTTATTACCGCTGGAACAAGCGGATGCAACGACGGATAGCAGCATGACCATAGCGAGAACGAACACTAACCATTTCCTTTTCATTGTGGTTTAGCCCCCTGGCACAGTTATTTTGAAAGCACTTTCATTATACGATTTGCGATTCGGGATGCTCACCCCATAAACTTAAGCAAATACTACAGAAATCATAGTTGTATGTTTTTTTCTTCCGCCGGCAGCGTAATTTCCACCTTTGTGCCCTGACCAGGCTCGCTCTCGAGGGAAAACCGGAACCGGCTGCCGTATATCATCTTTAACCGGTAAATAACATTTTGCACGCCAATCCGCTCGCCCAGCTCCTCTTCCTCCTCCAAATACCTGCGAATCCGCTCCACTTGCTGCGTCTTCATTCCCGCGCCGTTATCCGAAATCGCAAACTGGACGAAGTCCCCCTCTCTCGCAAGCCGCAGCTCGACATGCCCCCCATGCTTAAGCTGCTCAATCCCATGAATACAAGCATTTTCTACAAACGGCAGGAACACAAGCTTGGGAACCAGACATTCTTCTACATCCGGGTCAATATGCAGCTGATACGTAAGGCGGTCCGCAAACCGGTATTTTTGAATTTCCAGGAAACAGAGGATGAACTCCACCTCCTCCTTAACCTTCACCTTATCCTTGTTCCAGGTAAGCGAGCTGCGGAAGAGCTTGGCCATATTTTGAATAATTTTAGCCGTCTCCGCTTCCTTCTTGATGATGCTTCGCATCCGAATCGTTTCCAGCGCGTTGAACAAAAAATGAGGATTGATTTGACTTTGCAGCGCATTGAGCTGTGCCTTCCGCCGTTCGAGCTCCAGGCTCTTCTTCTGAATATCCGCCACATACACATCATTAATCAGACTTCTGATCTGCAGCGTCATCCGGTTGAACTCGCCCGTCAGCTGTCCGATCTCATCCCGTGCTTCCTCCGCCTGGATCGTATCGAACTGCTGATGCTTCACCTTCTTCATATACTTCAAAATATTGCCGAGTCTTGAAGTCAGGGACCTGGATATCCAAGTGATGATGACCGTCGATACAAGCAAATTGAGCGCCGCAAGCCAGATCACGAATTCCCTCGAATTGCGGACCTCCTGGAATACTTCTTCCTCCGATACCGTTCCGACAATCTGCCAGCCATCAATATAGCTGTTAACCGGATTGCTGGTCTTGAACGTAATGGAGTCGGAAGGAATTTCCACTGAAGCGAATTCAACCAGCCGGCTTGACCAATCGATCCGGGGGTTTGTGGAATACTCGATCATCCCTTTCTCGTTCAGCAAATACACCTCTCCGTTAAAATTAAGATTGGCAAAAATATTTTGAATAGACGTCATTTTCAGCTCAATCTTCAGCACCTTCTCCCACTTGTTCCACGAATCGTAATAATTCATGCGGCGGACGATACTGAAGGCGGACCGGGCATTCTCGTCCTCATCCAGCACGAGCAAATCTTCCCTTGGCGATCTGACCAGGACAGGACGGTTAACCGAATAATCGCCGAGCTTCTTGTACCAATCCAAATTTTTCACCTGGCCGGATAAATTGCCGATGCCTCCGGAATGCAGAAGCGTAGGGTTATCCAAATAAATTTTTATATTTTGAACCGAGGTGTATACGGGAGTATAGTTGTTCAGAATCCGGCGGAAATAAGAGTCGTAAGCCTCAATATAGTCGGCAGGGTTCTCATACTCCGCTTCCAATATGGCATTCAGATTATTATCTGTGAAAAAAACCGTTGAAACGGTTACCGCATCGTCGATTTCAGCCCGAAAATCATTCGACATCTGTTCCAAAGCCCGTGAAATATCCTGCATTTTCTGCTTTTTTACATTTTCGCTCGTGACCTGATAGAAGATGACATTGGTAAAAATAATCGGCAGCAATACACACAAGCTGTAAACTATCAGCATTTTGTTCCGCAGCCGGATATGGTCCAAATTGAACAATCGCTTCACGCTGTTTCCTCGCCTTCCGCTTATCGCAGCCTATTCCGGTACTCCGTCGGAGTCATTTTTTCCATTTTCTCGAATTGCGTCACGAAATACTCCACATGGTTAAATCCAACCTTCTCCGCAATCTCGTAAATGCGCAGGTCTGTCTGGCGAATCAGCCTTTTCGCCTCTTGGATGCGAAGCTGCAGCAAATAATCGTTAAAGTAAATCCCGTATTTTTTCTTAAATAACTGTCCCAGATAAACCGGATTCATATAAAATCGGGCCGCGATCGACTTCAGGCTGATGCTTCCGGCGTAGTTCGCTTCGATGTAAGCTTTAACCTTCTGAATGCCGCCTTTCCATATGTCCTTCCGCTGCTCAACCATGAGCTCTGAGCATTCGAGGACAAATTGCGTAAACAGCCGCTTCAGCTCGCGCAGCGTAATATTGCTGTCCTGCCAGATAATCATCGGCTTCAGGCTGTTCAACGCATCCTTCTCGATTTCCATATCCTTAAGCGCTCTCAAAATACCGGATACACAGCGGTGAATACTGGCTTTGACCGCTTCCGGCGCGTAATGCGCAGTGCGGAACTCCTCGAAGATACGATCGATCGTTTGATGAATAACAGGCACATTGCTTTCCTCCATGCACTCGTACAGCCGTTCGTGGAAGGAGCTGTCCAATACGACATAATTCAGCGCTAGACTCCGCACACGATCATAGACGAAAATCGTCTGCTCCTCCCCCGTATATTTATAGGGGAGGGTGTCCTTAGCTCTCTGATAAGCCTCTCTCATCTCCGATAAGCTCTTCACGACACTGCCGATATATATGATGATGACCTGCCCCGTTGCGGCGCTAAGTCTTCTCTGCAAGGCTGAAGCGAACTGCTCGCCATTGCAGCCGGAAGGCAGCTGCTCCGTCGCGATTGCAAGTCCCAGCCTTCCCCGGTGCTCATGAATATGCGCATTTGCCGCGGCGGGCGCGATGTCCGTCAGCGCATTCCTAATTTCCGAAGCGAGCTCCTCTGACGTAAGCTCCGACAGCTGCCCGTTCCACGGATGGATATCATTAACCTCCACGAACATGTAGAACAGAGGGCTTTCCGCAGGGATTCCCAGCCTGCCTTGCCATTCTGAGATTTGTTCCTTATTGTATTCCCCCTTGATGAGCGAGGCGATGATCTCGTTGCTCCTTAAACGCTCGTTTTGCCTGCTTAGCGACTGCTCCTTTCGCAGCTTCTCGTTCAATCCAATCAGCGTTTGCTGCAGGACATTCTCGTCAATCGGCTTTAAAATGAAATCATGCACGCCGAACCGGACAGCCTGCTGGGCGTATTCAAATTCGTTGTATCCGCTTACAATGATGAACATCGTATGCAGCTGCTCCTGTGACGCCCTCCGGATCAGCTCCAGCCCGTCAAGCACAGGCATTCGAATATCGGTAATGACCAGATCCGGCTTCTTCAGCCGAATGATTTCCAGCGCATCCTCGCCGTTTCCCGCTTCGTCCATAATCTCAAACCCGCATCCCGGCCAATCGATCAACTCGATCAACCCTTGTCTCACAAACACCTCATCATCAACCAGCAGTACCTGGTGCATAGAAAGCCCCCCTCTCTTGAAGCCGCAGCATTGGAGCTCGGCCTCGGAACAGATGCGATGACCCCGCTCCTGTTAATTGCTTTCATTATACTCATCCTTCCGGGTATGGGAATAGAGGGGAGTTGCTAAAAAAACGATCAATGTCCCAGAAAGAGACAATCTATCGTTTTCTTAATTCTTATTCATTTTCAACTCCGTTAATAAATTGTTGATTCATAAACATCCTTTGAAGCATCACGGCAATTTCCGCGCGCGTAATCCTGTCTAGCGGCTTAATAGAAGCTCCGTTCCCTTCCACCAGACCGGAATGAACCGCTAAGGCCAGCGATTCCTTTGCCCATTCCGCTACCGTCTCCCGGTCGTCGAACGCAGATAGCTCCTGCAGCAGCAAGTTGTTTCTTATTTTGAACAACCACCGTTCACCCAGCACACACCTATGAGGACATACGTCTTTGAGGGATTAGAGAAATTTCTCGTTCAACGGCTAGGAGCGATCGGAAGAACATTCGACCGCATAGTGAATGCGGTAAAACCAAAACTTTTAAGAGAAATGGGCTATCCTATACGCTCGCTCCCTGTCATACGACTACTTCCCGATAAGGTTTCTAACGTTAGATCCCCTCTTAACCATCATTTGTCGTGCAAAAGCAAATTTATCGGCAGATGCTGGACATTCTTCAGTAAATATGCGATATAATAATAGAAAACGCTTACTTTCATTGACGTTTAAAAAGGGGTCGACTTCTATTGCTTCGCAAAACCTCGATTCTTTTCCAGCTCATTCTCGGCTTCTCCGTTATCTTGATCGTCATTCTAACCATTACAAGCTTCTTCTCTTACCGTTATTCTTCCAAAGTAGTCGTAGAAAAAACGTCAAGCTATCTGTTGGATTCCGTCGTGCAGATGCGCGGCAAAACCGATGTCATGCTCCAAGAATACGACCGGCTGGCGCAAAAAGTGGCGTTCAGCCCGGAAATCCAGCAGCATTTCAACGCGGTCAGCCGGAGCGGCGAGACGACTTCCACAATCGCGGACATCAACAAATTCATTGCCGACCAAAGCCGCTATTCCGGCTCCGATCTGACGATCCATATGCTGGACGCAAGCGGCGACCTCTACTCGCGCAACGATGCGCTGGCTTTCTTCTGGCGGTCGGAAGACGAACTGCGCCGCGTCGAGTGGTTTCCTTCCGTCGCGGAAATGCACGGCCGCATGCTGTGGCTCTCGGCTCCCGCATGGCGCAGCGGCACCATTCAGGCGATAATTGGAGCCAGACAGCTGAACGATTGGTCGTCACTCGAGCGGATCGGCGACATGTTCCTCCTCATTTCGGTAGATACGATCAGGCGTGTCATTGACGAGAACGCGCGCGGCCTGTCGCGCAAAACCCACGTAATCGACAGTCGCGGCAAAATCGTCTATTCGACTAAGACTGAAGAGATTGGCGAGAACGTGAACAGCGAGCTTTTCGCGCGCATGAAAACGCGAGATACAGATCTCATCAACTGGGATATGAACGACGCGGCGGCTTACGTTCCATACTCCACGTCGGCGTACAGCGGCTGGACGGTAGCGTCTTATATCGACGCGAAGGATATGGTGAACGATCTGGAAAATATTCAGAAGAGCATCCTCGTCATCGGCCTGTTCGGCATTGGCGCCGCCATCCTGCTGACGATCTTTTTCTCTTGGTCCGTCTCCAAACCGATCCGCTACCTGGCTCACAGGCTCAGCCGCGTCGAGCGCGGCATGCTCAACCCTTCGCGCGGTCGGCTGATCAATCAGGAGGTGTCCATCCTGTTTGACAGCTACAACAGCATGGTCAGCAGCCTGAACGATACGATCCGCGACCTGTCCGGCAAGCAGGCGACCGAGAAGCAAGCGCAGATCATCGCGCTGAAGGCGCAGTTCCGACCGCATTTTCTGTACAATTCGCTTAACACGATCTATTGGCAGCTTATCAACGACGGCCAGGACAAGACCGCACAGATGGTGCTCACACTCAGCGATCTCATGCGGTACAGCATCCAGCCCGGCTCCGAGCTCGTGACGATCCAGGAGGATTTGGAGCAACTGAACCGCTATTTGCTGCTTCAGCACGCGCGTTACGGCGATAAGCTTCAGGTAACGATTGACGCCGATGAGAGCCTGCTTCGGCATCGGGTGATGAAAATGCTTCTTCAGCCGCTCGTCGAGAATGCGATCACGCACGGACTGGAGACGGTCAAGGGCCGGCCATGGCGGATCAACATCGAAATCAGACAGACGGACGACCACATCCTGCTATCCGTCGAAGACAACGGCAAAGGAATGACGCAGGCCGAGATGCGCACGGTCCTGGAGGACCACGCAGGCTCCGCGGAACCGAACTCGATGCATACGGGACTCGGGCTCGCCAACCTGCAGCGCCGGATCGGCCTCATATACGGGAAAGACTATGGCATTACCCTTCGGGAAGGTATGGAAGGCGGACTTCGGGTCGAAATCGATTTGCCGGCTGACGGCGCAAGGGGGACCGGAAATGAACAGAGGTAAGTGGGGTAAAACACTCGGTGCGCTCGCCGCATTCTGCATGTTCGTTTCCTGCAGCGCCGCGCCGGCCGCCAAGGTGGCGTCGCTGGATGCGCCAGAGGTGCTCGAGCTGACTGTCTGGCTGATTCCCGGTACGGGGCTGGACGAGCTGATCGCCAAATACGACGAGCGGAATCCGGACGTCCGGATCACGATCCAGACCGCCCAATACGAGGATATTCACACCAATCTCCAGACGGCCTTCGCCGCCGGATACGGCGCGCCTGACGTCTCGCTCATCGAGTTAAGCTACATCGAGAAGTTCAAGAAGCTGCCGGCCTATTTCTACAATTTGAACGATTTCGGCGCGCGCGAGGTGGAGTCGAATTTTCTTGACTGGAAATGGCAGCAGGCGCAAGATCCATCGCGGACGTTCGTGTTCGGCCTGCCGACAGATATCGGGCCTCTGGCCGTCGCTTACCGAAGAGACTTGTTCATGCAGGCCGGCCTCCCCTTCGGGCGGGACGACGTGTCCGATCTGTTCCGCGTCTGGGACGACTATTTAGTGGTCGGGAAGATTATAAGCGAACGCACGGGCGTGAAAATGTTCAACAATCTGAAAATTTTCTACCGCATGATGTTCAGCCAGCTGGAGACCCAATATTTCGATCGGACGACCGGAAAACTCATCCTGAGCGAAAATCCGGACATCCGCAAGGCCTGGGATTATGCGATGGAGGCGTCGCAGCTGGGACTGTCGGCAAACATCGAAACGTATTTGCCGGAATGGGGCGACGGACTTGCGGAAGGAAAGTTCGCCGTCATGCCCGCTCCGGCATGGATGACGGGTATGATCCGCAACAATGCGCCTGAGGCAACCGGCAAGTGGGATCTCGCCCGGCTGCATCCGGATCAGCACAGCAATTGGGGCGGCTCCTTCCTTACCCTTCCGAAGGAAGGAGAGCACCCGGAACAAGCGTTCCGGCTGATCCGTTATTTGACTTCGCCCGAACAGCAGCTGCGCATGTTCGCGGACAACGGCAATTTTCCGTCGACGCCCGTCGCTTATACCGATGCGAGCATCCGGGACAAGCGCGATCCCTATTTCAACGATGCTCCTGTCGGCGATATGTTCTCGCAGGCCGCGAAGAACGTCAAGCCCGTCTACGAGGGTCCCCTGTCCCAGGTCGTGGCGACGGCGCTTGACGACGTGCTTCAGCTGGTCGATAATAACCAGCTGCCGCCCGAACAGGGCTGGGCCGAAGCGCTGAAGCGCGTAGACCAGGCGCTCGCCTCGTACGATAAATGACGGACTTTTGCAAAGGAGGTTGCATGGATGCACATTCTTGTCGTTGACGACGAACCGATGGTTCGCGCCTCCATCGCCCGGATGATCTTTATGCTCGGCGAGCGGTACCACGCCTATGAAGCAGGCGACGGAGAAGACGCGCTCGAGCTGTTAGACGTGCTGCCGATCGACCTGATCATTACCGATATCCGCATGCCGGCCATTGACGGCCTGCAGCTTGCCGAGCGTGTGCATCGGCTTTATCCGCACATCCGCACGGTTCTCCTCTCCGGCTATGCCGAATTCGAGTATGCCCTGTCCGCGCTTCATTGCGGGGTTCACGAATATTTGCTGAAGCCCGCCTCCCGCGAAAGCTTGACCGAACTCATCCTTCGCGTCGAAGAGGAGCTCCGTCAAGCGCGCGACGAGAAACGGATCGAGCGGCAACGCGCCGCCAGCGTGCTTCAGCAGCGGGTGCAGGATCTATTGTACGAGCTTCCCGTGCCGTATGTCGATCTGGCCTTGTTCCCACCCCATCGCAGCACCGTCGTTTTTGCGTTGACCGCCGACGCCGGCACACTCCGGAAGCAATCGATGCGCTTCGCGATGAAGAACGTACTCGAAGATATGCTTTGGGAGCTCGGCTATCCTGTCGTCATCGCCCACGACCGCCTGATTGCCGCCATCCTGTTCGCCCCGAAGGAAGCCGGCGCGGACGACTACAGGAGGTGCGCCGAACAGACGCGCGATACGCTGCGGAGGCTGTACCACTTCGACGCGCGGATCGAATGGTGCGCCGGGGCCTGCCCGCTCTCCGAGATCAGCCTGGTCTATATGGATTGCTTGCGAAAGCTCGGACTCGACCGTTGGGTGGATGCCGCGGGCGCGGTCGAAGGCAGCGCTTCCGGCGACTGCATGAACCGGCTTGTGCGGACGGCGCTCGAGTGGATGGAGACAGAGCATGCGGACAGCATTTCGCTTAGCTCGATCGCCGAGCGGCTGTTCGTCAACCCCAACTATTTAAGCACCCTGTTCAAAAGCGAGACCGGCATGACGTTTACGCAGCATCTGACGCGCATCCGGATGGACCGGGCCAAAGCGCTGCTCAAGGACACTCACCTGAAGATTTATGAAATTTGCGAGAAGGTCGGCTATTCTGACCAGGCCAGCTTCACCAAACTCTTTAAAGCGACCGTCGGCATGACCCCCTTCGAGTACAGGGAAAACACCTGAGAACTCGCCAAGAAATATAAGATTTGCCCCGTGGGATTCGAAACCGCCCTGCCTTACACTTAAGGCAGGGCGGTTTTTTACATGACGCCGAACCATAATCGAGGGGGAACGTTACATGATGAGAAAATTGACATTTCTGGCAATGGCCGCAATACTTGCATTCACGATGGCCGCCTGCTCGTCCGGAAACACCGGTTCCAATTCATCCGGTAACGGCGGCGGAAATGCCGTTGACGACAAAAGCGGAGAAACGGTCGAGCTTACGATGTGGATGTTTACCGGAACGGGACTTGAGCCTTTTGTCGAGCAATACCAGAAAGATCACCCTAATATAAAGGTTAAAATCCAGCAACAGGAATACGCCGATCACCACAATGGCCTCGTAACGGCGCTGGAAGCAGGCGGAGCGCCCGACATCGCGCTCGTGGAAATCGGCTATATGGACCGGTTCAAGTCCGACGAGAGCAAATTCCATAACCTTGCCGATTTTGGCGCGAATGACATTATGGGCGATTACCTGGAGTGGAAGAAAGTTCAGGCTTCCAACCAGGATCAGAACTTCATCTTCGGTATTCCGACTGACGTCGGCCCAATGGCGATGATGTACCGGACGGACCTGTTCGAGCAAGCCGGGCTTCCGACCGATCCGGCGCAAGTGGCGCAGGAAATTTCGACCTGGGACGACTTCATGGAAGCCGCCAAGAAAATGAAGTCCGCAACCGGCAAGCCGATGGTCGACACCTCACTCTCCACTTACGAGGTCATTAAAGGCCAGCTGACCACTCACTATTTCGACAGTGACGGCAACCTGATCGTCGAGACGAACCCCGGCATCAAGAAAGCGTATGATTACGCCGCGGCGCTGTCCATGGAAGGTCTCTCCGGCAAAATCGCCCAATGGTCTCCCGAATGGGGCGCCGGCATGAACAACGGCGACTTCGCCGTCCAAATGGCTCCGGCCTGGATGATGGGCTTTATGAAGGGGAACGCTCCCGATTCCAAAGGCAAATGGAACGTAGCGCCGATGCCGGAAGGCTCCGGCAACTGGGGCGGCTCGTTCCTGACCGTCCCGCAGGAGAGCAAGCATCCCGCGGAAGCGTTCGCGTTGATCAAATGGCTGCTCGCGCCGGAACAGCAGCTCGCCCTGTTCAAGAGCAACAACAACTTCCCGTCCACGCCGAGCATCTACGAAGATCCGGCAATCCAGGACTATACCGACGAATTTTTCAGCAGCGCTCCGGTCGGGAAAATTTACGCAGAAGCCGCGCAGAAGGTTGTGCCTGTCTACTACGGTCCGGATTACACGATCGTCAATACGCCGATCACGAACGCGCTCACGGAAGTCGAGCGAAACGGCGGCGATCCGGAAGCGGAGTGGCAAAAAGCAATGGATCAGATCAAACGCGACCTGAGACGATAAGCCGTTACCGTCCATACGCCGATGGTGGACAGCTCCGCATCGGCGTATCACCCTTTCACCCAGGAGGCATTCTATGGAATCACACATTGAACAAAACCGGTCAGCCGCCGGCTCGGGCCCGGCAACGGCTCAAAGCAAATGGAGATCCCAAAAATTCAGGGACCATCTGTCGGGCTACCTGTATGTATCTCCGTTTCTGATTGTCTTTGCCTTGTTCACCTTGTTTCCGGTCCTCTGGTCGATGTATATTTCGCTCTTTTCCTGGAAGCTGATGGGCTCCAAGACGTTTATCGGCCTTCAAAACTACGTCTGGCTGTTTACGGACGACCCGCTGTTCTGGAAGTCGGTCGGCAACACGTTCAGCATGTGGCTTATGGGCACTATCCCGCAGCTCTTCCTGGCGCTGTTCATCGCCACGCTGTTGAACGCAAACCTGAAGGGCAAACGCTTTTTCCAGGTCGGCGTCATCGTCCCGAACGTCACGTCCCTTGTCGCCGTAGCCGTTGTCTTCATCAGCATCTTCGGTGCAAATTACGGGCTTATGAACTACTTTACGAGCGAAGTGCTGGGCTTCGAAAAAACCAACTGGCAAGCATCCTACTGGCACGCGCAGATCGCCGTGTCCGTCATGGTGATCTGGCGGTGGACCGGCTACAACGCGCTGATCTATCTGGCGGCACTGCAGAGCATCCCACAGGAGCTCTACGAAGCCTCGACAATCGACGGCGCCTCGAAATTCAAGCAATTCCTATATATTACGATTCCGATGATCCGGCCGGCCATCATTTTCACCATTATTCTTTCTACCATCGGCGGCATGCAGCTGTTCGTCGAACCGCTGATTTTCGCCGGAAACACCGGCGGCCAGGCCAATCAGGTGCTGACGATGGTGCTGTATCTGTACGATACGGCCTTCGCCAAAAACTCGTTCGGCTACGCCTCCGCGATCGCCTGGATGCTGTTCGTAATCATCATGCTGTTTTCGCTTTTCAATCTTTATTTGTCGCGCAAGATCAATTCCACGACGTAAGGGGGGATCCGGTAATGGTCGTACAACGAATCGGGCGACTGTCCGCCTATGCTTTTCTTCTGGTAACCGTGCTGATCTCGATCTTCCCTTTCTACTGGATGTTCGTGATCGGTTCGAATACGACAGCGGACGCGAACCGGTTTCCGCCGGTCATCGTACCCGGCAGCCTATATATGGAGAACATTACCAATGTGTTCAACAACATCGAGTTTTTTCGCGCTTTGGGGAATACGGTTATCGTTTCCGTTGCCATTACCGCTGCGCAGCTGTTCTTCTCGTCGCTGGCGGCGTTCGCCTTGTCCCGGCTCCACTTCAAGGGACGACATGTCCTGTTCGTCTTTATCGTTACGACGCTGATGATCCCGCAGCAGCTCGGCATCATCCCACTGTATATCATCATGCAGAATCTAAGCCTCATAAACACGCTCACTGCGGTCATCCTGCCGGGCATCGTCGGCGCATACGGCATTTTCTGGATGAAACAGTATATGGACTCTTCCGTTCATTACGAGCTCATCGAGTCCGCCCGTATCGACGGCTGCGGCACCTTCCGCACGTACGCGACAATCGCGCTTCCGATTATGGCTCCGGCGCTCGCAACGCTCGGTATCATTATGTTCATGGGCACCTGGAACGACTTCCTGTGGCCGTCCATCGTACTGAAGGATTCGTCAGTGCATACGATCCAAATCGCGCTGCGCAATCTGAACAAAGTTTATTTTCGGGACATCGCCATGATTATGTCAGGCACTTTCCTGGCGACGATTCCGCTGCTCATCGTCGTCGGCGTGTTCAGCCGCTATTTCATCTCCGGCATTACGGCCGGCGCCGTAAAAGCGTAACCTGATTCCAAAAAGTAACGATGGCTTCAAAGCTGCTTCTGTTCCTTTTACGAGGACTCCGGAAGATGATCTTGGTCCGGCAAACCTAGACCGGTTCCCCGCTTGCTAGCGGCAGGGAGCCGGTCTTGTCCGTTTGATGCCGTTTATAATGCAATGTAATTTTTCTGATCGGTATCGGGGTCCAAAGAATAAAACGCCCAGCGGAGAAATCAAAATGATGTAACCATATGAGCTACAAGAAATTGGTCCTGGCGACAATATTGAAAAATTGTGCTGGCCAATGAGAAATAAATACCCTTGAGCGAAATAACTCAAGGGTAATTTAGCTTATGTGGCGGTATTATGCCACTCTTTCCATTCCCGCCTGTCACGTACATCTCTTCTTATCGTTTGCAGGCGTTGCGACAATGCGGTAGCATACAGAGCCTTTTGCGCGGAATTTCTGTACGTTTTCTTTAACCGGCTCTGGATGGACAGCTTCTCCGTCACACTCGATGCGGTAAGGAACATTCCCGCGTATCACGCAATCCTGTAATATGCCCTTCCTTCCACATCTTCGGAAGCGCCGGCAGCAAATGAATCTCTCCGGAATGGCTCTGCAACAGCATCTCCGCGATGCCCGCCGCTTGAATCGCTTCGCACACCTGTAAGAATTCGTCGTAGCTTGTCGGCACATTGAGCCCCAGCTCATCGAAAATTTCTTTGTTGTATACGATCCCTTGCGCATCGAGCGGCTGCTGCATGACGAATCCATAAATATTGCCGTCCGGCGCCTTGAAGGAATCAGCACTGACTAGTCGCTCCACCCAAGGCTGATACGCCAACAGAATGCCGCTGTAAAAGTAACCGACGATCCTAATAATATGGCGGAAAACCTCCGCAATCGGGCGGTTGAGGGAACCAATCGCAGCCACGATCTGGTTGAGTCCATCCAAAAAATCGTAACCGAATCGGATGAAAACAAGCTGCTGGTGCAGGCTCTGCAGCAGCAGGCCAACGCCATCAACGGAATCGTTGACACCATTCGAAATATTGCGTCACAGACCAATTTGCTTGCGCTCAATGCCGCCATTGAAGCCGCGCACGCCGGTGAATTCGGACGCGGCTTCAATGTCGTGGCAAACGAGGTTCGCAAGCTGTCCAATCAGGTCCAAGAGGCAACGCAGGATGTTCAAGATAATGTCGATAAAATAACCCTTCAAGTGAAGAAAATCGGTACAAGCGCTTAACGACTTCTCGGAAATCGGCGAGGCTGCCTATCAATTGGACCAACAGGCCAAAACCTTGGTAGAACTTATTTAAGGCATGAGAGTTTTACGGGGATATTGATATTTTGAAAAAGCATGACCTAACGGCTAGCATCAAGCTGCTATTTCGTTTCATTTTACCTAATAATGGTTTTTTTGTTTTTTAAATAAAAAAAAGGTGTCCCTTAGGTCAGCTCAGACCTTCTGGGACACCCCTTTCATTTGTTCAGGGACATTCGTCTACTCTTCGTAAATTTTAGTCAGCATGGCGCCGAGCTCTTGAAGCGCTTCTTCCTCGCGCTCGCCGTTCACTTCCAGCGTAACCTCGTCGCCTTTTGCCAGGCCAAGGGCCAGCAAGCCAAGCGAGCTTTTGCCATTGATTTTTTTCGTTCCTTTAATCAGGCTTACTTTGCAAGGAAATTGTGTCGCCGCATGGACGAAAAGCTTGGTCGGACGGGCATGAAACCCGGAAGGATGAATGACGGTATAAGTTTGCGATAGCATTATACTAGACTCCTTTGTTCTACAAATTGTTTAACTTCTTCCTGCGTTCCCATGGCTAGAGCTTGTTCCGCCAGACCCGCCCATTCTTGCTTGGACAAACGGCCAACCAGCTCGCGCGCAGGCAGCACAGAGCCGGCACTCATACTGAACTCGTTCAGACCCATTCCGAGAAGCAGCGGAATCGCCGTTTGATCGCCAGCCATCTCGCCGCACATACCGGTCCATATGCCTGCTCTCTCAGCAGCCTTGATGACCATGTTCACGAGCCTCAAGATGGAGGGATGATAAGGCTGATACAAGTACGCCACAGATTCATTCATACGATCCGCTGCCATCGTGTACTGGATTAGATCGTTCGTGCCTATGCTGAAGAAATCGACTTCCTTCGCCAAATGATCGGCATTAAGCGCTGCTGCCGGAATCTCGATCATGATGCCTACCTCGATCGAATCGGACACCGCGATTCCTTCCTGCTTCAGCTTCGCGCGTTCTTCCTCCAGAATTCGCTTCGCTTCACGAAGCTCACTCAGCACCGCGATCATCGGGAACATGATATTCAGCTTGCCAAACGTACTCGCCCGAAGCAGAGCTCTCAGTTGGGTCCGGAACAAATCCTCCCGCTTTAGACATAGCCGCAGGGCACGAAGTCCAAGAAACGGGTTGCTTTCCTTCGGCAGCTCCAGATAAGGAAGCTCTTTGTCTCCTCCGATATCCAGCGTACGAATCACGACACGTTTGCCGTTTAATTTTTCGAGCACATGCTTATAGGTTTGGAATTGCTCTTCTTCGGTCGGGAACGAGCTGCGTCCCATATATAGAAATTCTGTACGGAACAAACCGACACCGTCGGCGCCGTTCTCCAATACCTTCGCCAAGTCTTCGATGCTGCCGATATTAGCCGCAAGCTCGAGATGCTCTCCATCCGCAGTTACCGAGGGCTGCTGCGCCAAACGCTTCAGCTGCACTCTGCGCTCGTCATAACGTATCTTTTTGTCGCGGTATTGTGCCAGCACTTCCTCCGAAGGGTCAACGATCACTTGACCTTCCGTCGCGTCCAAGATAATCAAGGCCCCATCCGCTACAGAAGCGGCCACCGTGCCTGCGCCTACAACGGCCGGTATTTCCAGCGAGCGCGCCATAATGGCGGAGTGCGAGGTACGGCTTCCGATTTCGGTTACAAAGCCGCGAATATAATTCAGATCGAGCTGTGCGGTATCCGATGGCGTCAAGTCCTCTGCCAGGATGACAGTTTCCTCGGAAATGCCGGACAACGTCGCATACGGTTTGCCGATCAGATGGCTCATCAGCCGTCCGGATACGTCCTTCACATCGGCGGAACGCTCGCGAACCAACTCATTGTCCAGCTCCATAAGCATTTCAACGACTGCTGCAGTCACTTCGTACAGGGCATATTCGGCATTTATTTTTTCATCGGCAATTTTATCGAGTACCGCATCAACAAGATCGGGGTCCTCCAAGAGAAATAGGTGCGCTTCAAAAATTTCCGCTTTTTGTGCGCCTAATCTTTTCTCCGTTAACTGGCGGATCTCATCAATCTCGCCTTTCGATTTCTCGACCGCCTGCCGGAACCGGCCGGCTTCCGCGTCAGCATCCACAATCGTCTGCTTTTGCGGGATATGCACGGTATTGGTAAACCGGAACGCCTTGGCTATGGCTATTCCGGGTGATGCCGCGACACCGCTAAAGTTAGTCGTCATATCATGTTCTCCTCTCTAGACGTGTTTTATATGCGCTGGTCAGCAATCCTCGCGTAGCTTTCCAGAATCAGATTGTATACCGGATGCCCCTCGGGAATGGACGTGATGTCCGTTACCGTTTGCCCGACACCTTTGTCCCTGATCGACTGCCCAAGCTCGACCGATTCCGGATCATCGGAGTTAGCAAAGACGAGCGCCGCAGCCATCACTTTCGCCAACTGTTTGGGTTCAATCTCTAGTTCGTGCGCCTGCAGGGCAGGCTTCACAAGCCGGTCATTCGGCGACAGCTTGCGGATGGGTGAGCGACCCACACGCGTCACTTCGTCCGTCAGATGATCATTACGAAAGCGCCCTATAATTTTCTCAATGTATTTGTCATGCTCCGTTTTGTCAAAGCCATACCGGATTACCAGGACTGCGCCTGTTTCCTTCAGCGTCGCCTTCACTTCGTTAACGATGCTGTCATCTGCCATGGCCTGTTGGATCGTTTCATAGCCTTTCAAGCTTCCAAGGTATGCTGCCGCACAGTGGCCCGTGTTTACCGTGAACAGCTTGCGTTCGATATAAGGCAGAAGGTTTTCAACGTAATGGACGCCTTCCACCGGTCTGTACCCTTCGAACATGGCTGAAGCATCCACGACCCACTCATAGAACGGCTCAACCGTAACCGCAAGCGGATCTTCATGATGCTGAATAGGAACGATACGGTCTACAGCAGCGTCAGGAAATGCGATAACTTCTGACGCTTTCGCCTTAGCCGCCTCATCCAAATGACCGTAAACATGCTCTTTTAATTGAGTACTGCCGCCTATCGCATTCTCGCAGGCGATAATATGCAGTTGTCCGGCTCCGTTCGCAATCCGTTTTTCAATCCCTCTGGCAATGCCTGCTGCAATATGCTTCAGGATATTGACACCGACAGCCGTAGTGACCAAGTCGGCTTCCGCTACAGCCGAAGCAACCGCGTCCATATTCGTTCCGTCAATGGCGGTTACGTCTGTAACAAGCAGCTGTTCGTCGGCGTCACTCGCCAGTGTCACCGTATATTCTCCACGTTGCTGCAGCTCAGCGATAAGTGACTTATTCACATCAGAAAAAATGACCTCATACCCGGATTGCGAAAGCAGCAGTCCGATAAAGCCGCGTCCGATGTTGCCTGCTCCGAAATGTAAGGCTTTCATTAGGCTTCCATCCCGCTTTCGAAGATTTGGATTATTTCCTCCGGACTCGATGCTTTCAGAATCAGCTCCATACTGTCTTCATCCGAACAAATCATCGCAACATTGGTGAGGATATCCAAATGATCATCACCGACAGCCGCAATTCCGATGACGAGATGTGCGATGTTTCCATCCCCAAAGTCCACGCCTTCCGGAAGCTGTACAATGGACAGTCCCGTCGATTTGATGGAGCCTTTTGATTCACTGGTTCCGTGAGGAATGGCAAGGCCTTCGCCCATATACGTAGAAAGAGAGCTTTCACGTTCGATCATGCTTTCAACATAGCTCGGTTCAACATGTCCGGCATTCACCAACAGCTGCCCTGCCATACGAATAGCCTCGTTTTTATCCTTCACAGCCGCATTCAATTTCACTTTATCTGTAGAAAGTATACTCATTACAATTCACTCGCTTCCGTTTTTTTATTGAAAAATATTCGCAAATGGACCGTTAAATAATTTCGGATCTCCGTCTCCCCGCCAGCTTCAAGCAGTTCGATCATTTCATTATTCAGCAGCATGGCGCTTATTTCGCTAAGAACCTCCAAGGCCTCCCTTGATAAGGTTTGCGGCGCGAGCATCAATAAAAACTGGCTTAACCGCGCAGGCGGCGCCGTATCGACCGTCAGAGGGGTTCCCAGACGGTACAACGACAATGATGCTCGTTTAACTTCCTGACTTCGTGTATGAAACAGGGCGACAGCGGTGCCCGGAATCAACTGGCTTCCGCTTTGTTCACGCTGCACCAGCCGCTGCACGACTAAAGCTGCATCCGTCAGAACGCCCCTTGTTTCTTCATACCGGCAGGCCTCTTCCAGTATTAGTCGCAGCTCCCCGTTTGGCTCATGGAGCTGTACGACCTCAAAGCGCTCTATGAGGCTCACCATCTCATCAAGCGATGTCTTTAAGCTTAGCAGCTGTGCAAAAGCAGGCACCTCTGCAGCCCTTCCTTCTTCCGTTATAAAGACATCTTTGCGGTTTCGACCGAGCACCGTTTGGATATAAGACCGCAGCCCGTCCGCTTCCTCCTGTGTCAGGAGCGGACTGACCTTGCTATATTGCGACGGATCAAGGGGCAGGTCTACGGTGGAAATAATGAGATCATACTTGTCTTCCCTTATTCTTGATGCTTCGTACCAGGAAACGCGCCCGACGATTTGAATCTGCGGCAGCTCCTTCTGCAGCCTTATTTGCAACAACTTGGAGGATCCGATCCCGCTGGAGCAGACTAGAATGGCACGCACATCCCGCCGCAGCTGTTTAAGCCGCTCCTGCGACGCCCCAAAATGCATGACGAGAAATCCGATTTCCTCATCCGGCACAGCCACATCCGAAAGGATATGATTTACCGCTTCACGCACGATGCTGAATAGCTCAACATAATCCTTCTTGATCTGGTCCAGAAGCGGATTGCGAATGCTGAGCCCATCATTCAACCGCTGCAAGGCATCCCTCATGTGATAAAATAAGCCTTCTCGAAGAGAAGGATCAGCGCTGTAATCCGCTCCCATCGCCTTTTGAACATGCTCGATAAGCGAACGGACTCTCGCTGTCAGCGCCAGGTCGTCCCCCGGCAGCAGCGACAGACCGTCCGCCTGGGCAATACGCAATAGCCCGGATATATAGGCTGTCTCCTCCGGAGTAAAAGCTTGTCCCGTTCTCTCGGATAACTGTTTCGTAAGACGAATCACATCGGATTCCGTATGCAGCGCCTTGCCGCTCCATTTCTGAGCAGCCGGCATAGACGTTACTTTTTTTCCCGCTTCAATCCGCTTCAGCGCAATAGAAATCCTAATTAATAGTTCCGTATAGGCGTTCTCGCTCAACTGGCCGGCCCAGTGCTCATCCCAGTTCCACAAGATCGTCTCTACATCCTTCATCTCAGCTTTACCCGCAAGCGCAAACAGCTGCCGATCGAGCGGATGAAGCGGCTGCCCGTCCCGGCTTGCAATCAGCTCCGTGTCATCGAGCCTCATCCTGATTAACTGGCGGAGCGTTTCTCTCTGCTTCTCTTCCCGACCGGAAAGCTCCACGCCGTACCCTCTTTTACGAATCAAGGCGACTCCAAATTTCTCTACCCATCCGGCAAGCTCATCCAGATCGCTGCTTACGGTCGGGATCGTTACCTTTAATTCATTTCCTAACGCATATAACTTGACGGGCTCGTCGCTTTCAAGAAGAAGACATAACAGGTATATTTGCCTCTCTACTGGAGAAAACTCGATGTCTTCCGCAGTGGACAGCAGTCGGCTCAGCCTTTGTAGCCCCGCCTCATCAGCCTGTAAACGTATGCCTGAGCCTGATTTTTTAAGCAGTTTAATCCCATGCTTATGCAGTATATCCTCTACCGCTGCTAATTCTCGATGTATCGTTCTTGAACTTACCTGAATCTCTGCCGCGAGCTGCGCCGCTGTCAGATCCCGGTCGCTCCGAAGCAGCAATTCAACAATCTGGCGGGTCCGACTGGATATATTCATTCAGAAAACCTTCTTATAACGATAGAATGGCCCTAACGCCGGAATATAAACAACGGCGTTAGCAGCCTCGATTGAAAGGGTCAAATTAAGTAAGGCGATCTACGAGCTTGTCATACTCAGGGCTTTTTAGGAAGTTTTCAATGGAGATATGCTCCGCCTTCGGCGCCTGAAGCCTTGCTCGGTCGGTCAATGTTTTGTGTGTGATCACAATATCAGCATCGCTCGGAATTTCACTAATGGCCGTGTTAATCACGGTGATGTCCGATCCAGCAGTTTTCATTTTCTTACGTAAGATCGATGCGCCCATAGCGCTTGAACCCATACCCGCGTCGCAGGAAAAGACGATTTTGTGCACGTCCTCTTTGTCTTTGAGGACATCGTTTTTGGTTTCCGTATGTTCAGCAGCTTGGTGGCCGGCTTCCACAACCGCAGCTGCTGCAGCCGCAGGCGTGCCTGCTGCTTTCATATCTTTTAATTTTGCCGTTGCTTGTTCCAGATCATCGCTCTCTTCATCGCTGGCCTTCGTTGTTTTCAGCAACAGGGCTGCGATGACAAACGAAACAATCGCTGCAGTTACAACGCCGCTGAGCGCCTGAAGAAGCCCTCCCTTTGGCGCCATTGCAGCGTAAGCAAATATACTGCCTGGCGAAGGCGGGGCAACAAGTCCCGCTCCGAACAACGTGAACGTGAATGTGCCGACTACACCTCCCGCGATCGCAGCCAAAATCAAGCGTGGATTCATCAAAATATACGGGAAGTAAATTTCGTGAATGCCTCCGAAGAAATGAATGACCGCCGCGCCGGGAGCCGATTGTTTGGCTGCACCCCTGCCAGCAATAATGTAAGCAAGCAGAATACCAATACCAGGACCCGGATTGGACTCCAGCATGAAGAGAATAGACTGCCCTGTTCGTGCCGCTTCTTCTAACGCAATTGGGCTAAGCACGCCATGATTGATGGCATTGTTAAGAAACAGAATTTTTGCCGGCTCAATAATAACGTTCGCAAGCG
The DNA here is from genome assembly GCF_049725345.1 of Paenibacillus praedii. Taxonomy (NCBI): domain Bacteria; kingdom Bacillati; phylum Bacillota; class Bacilli; order Caryophanales; family Paenibacillaceae; genus Paenibacillus; species Paenibacillus praedii. The sequence continues at coordinate 63,426 of NZ_JBMWAM010000011.1, forward strand.
GAATCAGATTATTATTAACCATGAACTGCACGCCGGAAGATAGCAGCTTGGTCAGCTGTTCAACAACAGGACCAACGCCGGTATAAGAAATCAAAGTAAGAATCGCTCCGATAATACCTAGCGAGAAGTTGTTAACCAGCATTTCGAAGCCAGACTTGATTTTCCCTTCGATCGCTTTATCGAATTGCTTCAGTACCCATGCTGCCAGCGGGCCGCAAATCATAGCGCCCAAGAACATCGGTATGTCTGTACCGATGATAATTCCCATTGTCATCAGCGCGCCGATTACACCGCCACGCTGCTTATGCACCATCGTTCCGCCCGTGTAACCAATCAGCAGCGGAAGCAAATAAGTTATAATTGGTCCTACGAGTTTAGCTAAGTATTCGTTCGGCAGCCATCCCGTAGGGATGAAAAGTGCCGTGATGATCCCCCACGCGATAAAAGTACCTATGTTTGGCATAACCATGCCACTGAGGAAACGTCCAAATTTTTGAACGCCTACCCGAATTCCTCCGGTCGAAGAGCTCTTTTGCGCCTGCTGCATAATGGTCCTCCTGTTGTTATAAATTCCACTTCTTTTCAAACTTTTAAAAGCTAGCTAGTCCTCAATGCACTATACATTTTAAAATAAACCAGTCGTTCAAACAACAAAAGGAAAACCACGTTTTGTCATACATAATGTTGACAGAATTTAAGAAGTTTATGAATGGTTTTGGATTTTTACTCCAAACACAGCTAATGGCCTCGCCGGGCGCCTTCCTTTCGAATACGACTGCTGGGCTTATGTAGGGGTAATCGAATGGTGGATCCGGAACGGGATGCCCTATCCCCCTGAGACAATGGCGAAACAAGCCGGGACTCTGTCGGGAAGAAGTTTATAGTCTTGAAAAGCGAGAGTGTCCCGCCTAGTGGCCAGGACACTTTTGTCGCTGCATAGACTGGCCATCGCAATCAGCAGTTCCTTTACTTGAATTGCGATATCTTTCATTTAGAATCGTTCCCCCTTCCGAATTTGTTCATCATGTCGCGGTTTATTTTTTTGCGAAAGTTATCGGTCCACTTTTTCGTGTCGCGCAAAAACTCGTCGCAAAACCCGACAACATCTCCGCCCGTCACGTCGAGAACGTGCTTGCCTTCCGCTGCGCTGGCTTCAAACAACTCTATCAATTCGTGCTGAGTTTTCAACATGTCAGAGCCGTCTCCTCCCGCGAAACTCCACAGGTATCCCTGGATTTTTTCAAATACGAACCGATAGTCTTCAGGCAGCGCTTCTGCCCTTGCCATTTGCTCCCTATACTCTTTTTTGTCCCCGATCATTTTTTTGATAAGTTCCAGCATCGTTATCACTCCTTCTTGTTAAATTTTTCCATAACCTCTTTGTTTAGTTTTTCTCGCAGTGTTTCAGTATGGGCAACCGACGCGCGCATAAACTCATCACAAAACTTGCCGACGTCACTGCCTATGACATCAAGAACCTGTCTGCCCTCTGCCGCGCTTGCTTCAAATAAATCCACTAAGTCCGTAAACATCGTCAAGTCCGTAAATATCGTCATGTCACCGCCAGGGGGGCCAACACTAAACATATAATGTTGAATTTTGCGAAATGCAAACCTATAATCTTTCGGCAGGGCGTCAACCCTCTTCATTAATCGTTTATAGGCCCGTTTATCTTCCAAGTCGCCTATTACCAATTTTATAATAGAATCAAGCATGTTACTGCCCCTCCTTTAATTGGTTGATTTTCGACGCGACAAATTCCCATTTTTCCCAGAACCTTCGCAGCTCCTCGCGGCCCGCGTCGTTGATCGCGAAAAACTTTCGCGGCGGTCCCAAGTCGGAGGGCTTCTTGGTGATCTCCACCAACTTGTTTTTTTCAAGACGGATCAGGATGGTGTACACCGTTCCCTCCACAACATCTGTGAAACCGAGGGCGTTCAGCCGCCGCGTAATTTCGTAGCCATAGGTTTCTTTGCGGCTTATAATTTCAAGGACACAGCCCTCAAGCACGCCTTTAAGCATTTCCGTTAAGTTTTCCAGCACAATCACCCCTTGCTATTCTGTATGACTGGTATGATGTGTTACTTACTACCACTATAAAGTAACACGTAGTAGATGGTTAGTCAACAGCGTTCGCTCTGACACGGATTTTACATTTTCAACTATCTTAAACACCGTGAGGAACTCTGGAAAGTACCGATTCAACCAATTATGAACCCAGCCTTGCGCCACTCGCAGATCAGTCGAAAGATGATCGCGAATTTTCATCGCTTCCCTTAGTTCGGCATAGATGCCTCGGAGAAGATGAGGTAAGGCGCTAGGTTCAACCAATAGTGGCCGGTCGGTTCCATGCCGACTATGGCGTCCTTGAACCCTTGTTCCGTCGTAATCTTCTGGAACAAGCTAACGAACAATTTAAAGTGACCCTGCCGCGAATAGATAGACACATAGAAAGCCTCACGGAGAAAATATTTGCTTTATATCTTCTCGATCTGTTTCAATCGTTCGATCGATGGCCTCGCTGCTCTCGTGCCACAAGGATTTGGTCTCGACCCTTCTCGCCAGGCCTGTTCGTATTCTGTAATCGCCAGCGCGACAAGCTCAAGATTTTGTATTGGAATTTCAATGGATTTTGGTTGTTCTATCGCCGACTCGAACGGGGGACCTTTCGTTGGCCAACGGGCGCTTCGAGCGAGAAGACGCATCCGGATCAGATGGAGTTAAACTTGTTCAACGAAGCCGAGGTGCGGGCGCCGCTACAAGCAGCGCCGATGGAGAAAGTCACGTATGAACGCGACGGGCAAACGCGAAGAAGATTTGTCAAAGCTGCCCGTGGAAACGGGACAACTAGGAAGCGTGGCAGGTCAAGGGCTGGCATTTTGCAATCAGCTGTATGCTATAGAGCGCGAATCACGGATATTATTCGTTATTCATTGTCCAAGTTCCAAGCTGTTTTTGTCGCCGGTTATTGTTCTAACCCTTTGAACGAGTACGATATAGGAAACGATGGATAACAGACTGGTTGCAAAAATAATGATTCCAAAAGGCATGGCGGAATTCTCACCCGCGATTCCAACGAGCGGGGACGTAACGGCACCTAGCGCAAATTGAAGAGTGCCGAGTACTGCCGAAGCACTCCCTGCAATGTGCCCATGCGACTCCATTGCTAATGTGAAAGAAATGGGACCAATGATCCCAATGGATGCAGCAAATAAGAAGATCGAAATAAACATGGCGGATAATGGTCCATGAAACAATACTACAAACAAGATCATAGCGGTAGAAATAAAGGCAACTGTTAATCCTATCAAAAATATTCGATGTTCAGTTATTCGACCTGCAAGAAGCTTGACGCATTGAGATCCCAAAATGATGGCAAGTCCATTCAACGCAAAGAGTATGGAAAACATTTGCGGTGACACGCCATAAATGTTCTGATAGATAAATGGAGTACCCGCAACATAGGCAAAAATTCCAGCAAACAAAATGCCATTGACGAGGGCATACCCCATAAACGACCGATCTCGAAACAAGCTATTATAGTTTCTCATTAACGTACTTAAGTTGCTTGGAACCCGTTGCTGCACTGGCAAGCTTTCCTTTATCCCCCAGAATGACATCCCCATTAAAAATATACCTAGCAGCCCTAAAAAAATAAACACGCCTACCCACGAGCTGTAGGAAACGACCATACTTCCGGCAGTAGGGGAAATTAATGGAGCCAAACTGCTTATCATCGTAAGCATTGATATAAACTTCGTCATCTCAACCCCGCTAAACCGATCGCGAACAATAGCGCGCGAAATCACGAGTCCTGCGGACGCGGCAACCCCTTGAATAAATCTTAAAACAATGAACCATTCTATGCTTGGAGCAAAAGCACAACCAACCGAGGAAAGTATGTACAATATCATGGAGATTAACAAAGGTAAACGTCTTCCATAAATATCGCTTAAAGGCCCCATTATCATTTGGCCTAAGCCTAATCCTAACAGGCTGGCGGTTAAACTCGCTTGAATCATAGAAGCGGTTGTTCCAAAAAAATCCATAATTTTCGGAAGCGACGAAAGGTACATGTCAACCGTAAATGGCCCCAACGCAGAAAATGCGGCTAGCAACAGGGCGAATCGGAGGGAATGATTTTTTAACTTATTATCCATTAATTTAAAACTCCTGTGAGATTAATGCCTTGCAAGTTTGAGCGGATCGTCTTCCTGCCGCAGCGTATGCGGACTTTGCGAGCTCTACGCCCATGCCGCGACCAGCACCAATTCATCCGATCAGGCCATGTTTTGAAAACCTCCATTTACCATTCGATTCGTTTGCCGTCTCTAAAGAATTCTCCGTTAGGACCTTCCGGCCCGATTGCTGCCAACCAAAGGATGGACTCCGCAGCTGCCCTAGGCGTTCTTGGGGCAGACGGTCCGCCCATATCTGAACTTACCCATCCCGGATCCACCGCATTGATTTTAATATCGCCTTTGATTTCTGCAGCTATCAATCGTGTCAATCCGTTCAAGGCTAGTTTAGACAACTTATAAGCACCTGCGCCTTGAAAGGACAATTCGCTTATGGTCCCGTATTCTGACGAAATATTAATAATTCTCCCATAACCATTTTGTTGCATGAGGGGAATAAAGGAGCGGAGGACATGGTAAACGCCGAAGAAATTCACAGCCATCGTGTGCTCTATAATGTAAGGTTCCATGGACAATAGCGTTTCATGGTCATCCAAATACACGCCGGCATTATTGATCAATACGTCTAATTTTCCATAGTGTGTATTTACCGCTATTACTGCTTGACGAATGCTTTCATGACTACTTACATCCATCTGCACGAAGGAAACATCCAATGCCGACTCCTTCAGTTTTTGCGCGGCATCATGACCCGTTTCCGGATTCTGACTTGTCAAAATGGTCTGATAACCGTTCTGAGCCAACTGTTTGACCAACTCATAGCCGATTCCTCGATTCCCGCCGGTCACAAGCGCGACTTTGCTATGATTTGACATCCGCATCCTCCACTATTCTTATTTGCATAAATTGAGGCAGAGTTTCCTTTACATAAAGAGGCACACCGCTGTAGGCGTGCCTCTTCTATTTCGCGAGAACGACTTGTTGTTATACGTTCTCCATCGTGCTGATGTCAATCACAAAACGATAACGGACATCCGAAGCCAGTACGCGTTCCCATGCTTCATCTATCTGGTTGGCGGAAATTACCTCGATCTCAGGAGCAATGTCGTGCTCAGCGCAAAAGTCGAGCATCTCCTGCGTTTCGCGAACACCGCCGATCATCGACCCGGCAAACGAGCGGCGGTGACCGATAAGGGAAAATACGTTAACGGACAGCGGCTCCGCCGGCGCACCGACATTGACCAGCGTACCGTCCAACGCCAGCAGTGAGAGGTATGAGCTCATATCGATCTTCGCACTCACGGTATTGACGATCAGGTCGAACGAACCGGCCAGCTGCTTGAACGTCTCCGGATCGCTCGTGGCATAATAATGGTCTGCGCCAAGACGCAATCCGTCTTTTTTCTTCTTCAAGGATTGCGATAAAACCGTCACCTCGGCCCCCATGGCATGTGCGAGCTTCACAGCCATGTGTCCAAGCCCGCCGAGTCCGACAACAGCTACCTTCTTGCCGGGCGCAGCTCCCCAATGACGCAGCGGCGAATACGTGGTGATGCCGGCACACAGGAGCGGAGCGGCGGCGTCAAGCGCCAAGCCATCAGGGATCCGGACCACGAAATCTTCCGTTACAACGATGTGGGTGGAATAGCCGCCTTGCGTATATTGCCCGTACTTGTCGATCGCTCCATAGGTGCCCGTCATCCCGTTGAGGCAATACTGTTCCTCGCCATTGTGGCAGTTCGAACATTTTCCGCAGGAGTCCACCATGCAGCCTACTCCCACCCTGTCGCCCACGGTGTACTTGGTGACTTCCGGCCCAACCTTGCTCACAATACCGGCAATCTCGTGCCCCGGAACAAGCGGATATTGTACAGGCCCCCACTCGCCGCGAGCCGTATGAATGTCGGAGTGGCAAATACCCGCGTACTTGATCTCAATGAGGACATCGTGTGGCTGAAGCTCCCTGCGCTCGATCATGGTCAGTTGGAACGAACCTTCTGAATTGAATACAGCACGTGCATTAGCGTGAATCATATGAATCCTCCTGTCATCAATAAGATTGTGTTATGGGACATGCAGCAACACTAAACACAACATAAAAACAATAAACAAAATACTTTGCCTAATCAACCCGTGTTTATTATTATATAATCAAGGGACATACAATCAATGGTTAAAAAAACTCTAAATGTTGATATATCAACAAAATTATAAAAAATGTTAATTTTCTCAAAAAGCTTGGTGACTATTACAATGGCCGAATTGGATCGGAGAATTTTTAAAACACAAGAATCCTTGAGAAAGGCTGTTATCGGCCTTATGACTGAAAAAAACTTTGATGAGATTACCATTCAGGATATTGCGGATCGAGCAAATGTCAACCGCGGAACCATTTATCTGCATTATCAAGACAAGTACGATTTGGTGGATAAACTTGTAGAATCACACTTAAGTGAATTAGGGGAAATTTAAATAGGCATGTCAAATGGATTGGACCGAGGCTCTCGTACCTTATTTTGAGTATTTTGAGGAAAACTATTTATTCTTTTCAACCATGTTAGCAAGCAAAGATGCTAATGGGCACCATCGTCTTTCAGAACCCGACTTCTTTACTATTTCATGGAAGGATTTAAAGGCGAGATCGATCAATCCGACAATACCGTCGCAATCTAGTCAATTTGTTGCGTTGGGCGAATGATGATTTCGCTTATGGCTACCGTTTCGGGCGTGCTAATCGCATACGCTACTGCATCAGCTACATCACTCGACCTTAGACCGATCGTGCGCTGAAGATTCTGCACCCATTCACCATTCTCAAGATCATTAATGGTTGTATGTAGTTCGGAATCTACCGTTCCTGGAGATAGGCACGAATAGCAAATTTCGTTCCACATAAACAGCACCTCTCTGGAAAACAACATGTCCGGCGACGGAATCAGTTGTAACTATCTGGCCGGATTGTTGCTTCTTCATAATAGGTAATACTGCAGCTATTCCATGTAAAACCCCCATGATATTGATGTCTAACAGTTCACGCCATTCGTCAAAGCGGGCCTCCGAGAGCGGTGCAGTTGGCATACCTCCAGCGTTATTGAAGAGTACATCTACACGAGCGTATTTTTCGATCGCAACATCGACAACAGATTGGACATCCTCTTTCTTCGTTACATCTGCGACGGTATGTGAAATGTCCGCGTCGGGTAATGATTCAACAAGGGCTTTTAAGCGATCTTCTCGCCGCGCCGCAATGACTAACTTCGCTCCTTCTTCCGCAAGTTTCCTGGTAGTGGCCTCACCATAAACGGTAACGATTAGATATCAATCGTTACCTGAACGGAAACTGTTGATTTATCAACAACAAAGCCATATTCATGAATTATCTAACCGCTCTAAGAGAAATGATTAGGAAATTATCCGTTTAAGAAAAACTACATCGAAAGGTTAAGGAAACTTTTCAGCTCTGTGATCCACTCGCGTTATGTTATATTCCCCAACATTTAGATAATAGACATTTTGAACTGCTCCGTTGATATCTCAACTTTCCATCGGATTTTAACCATTGTCTCGCCAGAGGGGTGCATAGCCATTCTCATATTATTCTGTAAAACTAGTCTGTTAGAGAGCGGCTAATTCTTCTAAGATGTGATTCAGCTTCTCTCTTGAAACTCTCATCATGGTATTCTCGCTAATCTGCTCAAGAGATAGAGGCTTTGCCAAATGGGTTAGCGTCCCTTCAAGAAGATTGGGAGCATGCGCCTCAATGACAGCCGTCGCCTTCTCATCCATGAGGATTTCGACTAATTTCGTGTTAAGATTATAGGTCTCTCGGAATAGTTCATTGGTCGAATATTGAAAGCGATACACGCCGGAGCCTACTACGACTACTACATGATCATCATGCTGGACGACCGAGAGGATACCTTCTGCTTGATCCAGCGGAATACCATTCTCGACTAGGCCTGTTACACTGGGACCTAATAAAACAATTTCGGCCGTTGTGTTTGCGGGGATGCGCGCTTCCAACACCATGCGATCACCGGTAACCTGCCAACCGGATTCGATCTCTCCGTACATGGAACGATAGCTTGCTTTAGCATAGGTTAACTTCGTCGATCCAAATAGAGGAGCAATACGTACCCTCTTGAATGCCGGAGCTGCGAAATCAAGACCCGCCACCTTCTTGTACATCCAGTCTCCTACCGCCCCATAGGAATAGTGATTAAAGGAATTCATATCGTCACTCCAGAAGGAACCATCCTGCTTTATGCTGTCCCAATGCTCCCATATCGTTGTCGCGCCTTTGGATATCGAATATAGCCAGCCCGGATAACTTTCCTGCATTAAGAGCCGCACGGCCGTTGTATGGTAACCATGATCAGACAAAGCAAAGCAAAGATACGGTGTCCCGACGAAGCCGGTTGAGAGGTGGTAATCATTCTCCACGATCATAGCGTTTAAATCGGCTGCCACCCGCTCCTTCACCTGCTCATCCACTAAGTCAAACACTAGGGCCAATACATGCGCGGTTTGGGTTGGTGATGCGATTCTCCCTGTCTTCGTGACAAATTCATCCTGAAATGAAGATCGAATGTTGCGGTAGAGCTCTTCATACCGTTCTGCCTCTTCGCCTCGTCTTAGTACTTGAGCCGCATCTCGAACAATGCGGGTGGAGTATGCAAAAAAAGCGGTCGCGATAAGAGAGGTTGGAGTCGATCCGATATAGCTATTTTCTTTCGCGTCTAAGGCCAGCCAATCGCCAAAGTGAAATCCCGTATTCCACATATACTCGTTTTTGCCTTGCGCCCGGATGTATTCCACCCAGTTTTTCATACTCTCGAACTGTTCTTCAAGTAAACGCAAGTCCCCATAATACTGGTAGACAGTCCATGGACAAATGACCGCCGCATCCCCCCAAGCCGCCGAACTTGCACCACCGACGATGTCAGGGATGACGTAGGGTACACCTCCATCCTCATGCTGCTCAGCTTTCAAGTCTCGTAACCATTTCTTGAAGAATGGGGCACCCTGGTAATTAAATAATGCGGTACTGATGAACACCTGAGCATCGCCCGTCCAGCCAAGCCGCTCATCACGCTGCGGACAATCCGTCGGCAAATCCAAAAAGTTGCCGCGCTGTCCCCACTTGATGTTTCGTTGAAGCTGGTTCAACCGTTCATCCGAGCACTCGAAGTAGCCAGTCTCGTTCATGTCGGAATGAATGACTTCGCCGAAGAAATGCTGGATAGGTAATCGGTCATCCATGCGCGGGTAGCCCGTCACCTTGACATAACGAAAACCCATAAACGTAAAATGTGGAGCGTATTCTTCCATTTCTTCGCCACGCGTAACATAGGTTACGGCTTGCTTAGCCGTTCGCAGATTGCCAAAATAAATATTCCCGTCGCGATCCAACACTTCGGAATGATGCAATGTAATCACGGTACCTGCAGGCGCGTTGACGCGAAATCTTACTCTCCCGACCATATTTTGTCCAAAGTCCAGGACATGATCGCCGGCTGGCGTAATAAAAGTCGCTATGGGAGAAATAACCTCTGTGACAATGTTCGGCCAGTTCTCCTGCGGGACCAGTCGCTCATAACCTAATTCGGCTATTTGTACGGCTTCCCATGCCGAGTCGTCAAACTGAGGATGCGTCCATCCTGATCGCTCCAAACGGGCGTCGTAAACTTCTCCATGGTAAATATTCGAATACAACACAGGACCCGTAGACGCTTTCCAGGATGTATCCGAAGTAAGAATGTCTTCCGTTCCATCTGAATAACGGACATGCAGCTGCACCATCGCGGCACGCTGATCCCCATAGTAATAATTCCGCTCGCTGAATCCCAAGCCGCCACGGTACCAACCGTCGGCGAGCATTACGCCGATGCCGTTTTCACCCGCGCGAAGAGATGAAGTGACATCATAGGTTTGGTATTGCATGCGATGATGGTAACTGGTCCAGCCCGGCGCGAACAAGTCTTTCGAAACCTTCCTCCCGTTCAAATAAAGCTCATAGATGCCGGCAGCCGTTACATATACCCGACCCGACACGATATCTGATCGTAATTGATACCCTTTGCGGAGCAGAAAGACAGCTTCCGTATCCGATGGAATCGCGACTTCTCGGGGGGTAATCCATTCGGCTTTCCAATCGGAAAGCCGTAACCCCGGCTCAAGCTCCCCATCCTCGCTCCACGGAGTTTCGTTGCCCGCATGGTCCCAAGCCTTTACCCGGAATCGATACCGTTGACGGGATTCGAGAGCAGGCCCTTTATATTCGCAGTGAATCGATTGATTGGACTCGACCCGGCCGGAATCCCAGAGCGGAGCCGAATAATCGTCAGATTGAGCCGTTACTTGTATCCGATAGGCCACCTGCGTAACCGCGCGGCGATCGCCGGTCTCGAGTATCCAACTGAATCTAGGGGCGGCGATATCGCTGCCTATAAGGCGCGTATGATATTCGCAGGTTAAAGATTGTATGTGAAAAATAGACATCTTCAGAACATCTCCTCCTAGAGCTTATTGCTGCATCCATAGTCAGCCTTTGACCGAACCTGCCGTCATTCCGGCAACAATACGTTTGTTAAAGATTAAGAACAAGATAAGCGGCGGAATCGTAATCAACAGAATATTCATGAACAATAAATTATATTGCGTCGTGAACTGGCTTTGGAAATTGTACAACGTGAGCTGCACGGTTACGTTCTTCGATCCCGGCAGGAAATACAGCGGGTTCGTAAAATCATTAAAAATATTGACCGCGGAAACCACGACGACGGTGGCCGTTACAGGCTGCAATAAAGGCAAAATAATCGAGAAAAACAATCTCGCACCGCCACTCCCGTCAATAACGGCCGCCTCATCCACCTCGCGCGGAATCGTGGCCATAAATCCTTTGTAGAGAAGAACCGCAAACGGAAAGCTTAAGGCAACCTCGATTAGAATGAGCCCCGTCATCGTTTTGAAAAGACCGATTCCATCCATCACCCAAATCGTTGGCACGATAGCCGGAGGGATGATAAGCCCCGCCAAGATAAGAAAGTTCATGAAAGGTGTAGCCCGATCCTGACGGCGCTGCAGCACATAAGCGGCCATGGCCGCTAACACGATGAGGATGACGATAGAAACCAGCGTCAAGACCGTACTGTTAAAGAAGGCCCGAATCAACATGTAGTCCCGAGCTTCGATGACGGCCTTCATGTTCTCCCAATAGTAAGTCGCGGATGGCCAGGAGAGATTCAATAACGAAGCTTCACTGGCATTCTTGCCGCTATTAACGATAATGAAGTAGAACGGAACCCAGAATACAACGATCGTAAACAATACGCCGAGAATTTCAAAGCCGAGTTTGCGAGCCTTCTTCACAGGTCTACCTCCTTACGGTTCAGGTAGGTATAGAGCGGAAAAACAAGAGCGGTTACCACAAGGAATAGGATCACGTTGCCTGCCGTTGCCAGGCCGTAAAATCCGCCTTGATATTGCTTATAGATAATGGACGCGATCAAGTCGGTCGTGAAGCCCGGGCCGCCTTTTGTCATGGCCCATATAAGATCGAATGAACGCAGACCGCCTATAAAAGCAAGGATGATAACGGAGTTTGTAGCCGGCCGGCTTAGAGGGACAATAATATTCCAAAACTTATGCCACGAGCTACCCCCGTCAATCTGGAGCGCTTCATAGTACTCGCTCGGGATGGAGAGGATGCCCGCAATATAGATGACCGTCGCGAAACCAACGCCTTTCCATACATCAACCATCGCGACGGACAGCAACGCGATGCTTGTGTCCCCTAGCCAATCGGGACCTTGAATGCCGAAGAAGGCCAGCGCCGCATTGATGACTCCTTGACTGGGGTGCATCATGACGCTGAATACGATACCGACCGCGATCGTGCTGACCAAAGTAGGGAAGAAGATAACCGATCTTAAATAATGCTTAATCGATAATTTGGATGTTAAGAGGACGCCAAGCAACAAACCGAGAACGACCTTAAGACCGCAAGTAACGATTGCGTAGATTAGAGTGTTCTTAAACCCGATGCTGAGAGACTGCTCGTTAAAAAAAGTGACAAAATTCTCAAACCCGATAAATTCCCAATCCGTTAAGTTCCATCTCGTAAAGCTGAAGAAGAAGGACATGACCGTCGGTAAAATAAAGATAATAAAATATATAATAGCAGCCGGCAACAAGAAATAATACGAATACGTCCGCCTGAATATTTTGTTCACGAGTATCTCTCCCTTGCCTTTGAAGTGAATCGGCCCTGCGTGATTTCACAGGGCCGAACCTCCTATCCTAGATTCCTATCGCTATGCCGGACGAAATTACCAGCCTTCCAAACCGAGCTGCTTGGCCTGTTTCTCAACATCTTTGTCATACGCGGCAGCCGATTCTTGCGCGGTCTTGATGCCAGCGCCTACTTCCACCGTAATCTGCTCTAAGCTCGGCCCTTTAATCGGAGAGACGAATTCAAGAGCGGGCGCCGTTTTGCCTGTGTCAAAGTAGGGTAGCATTTCCTTGACCAAAGTTGCTACATCGTCGGGAATAACTGCACCTTTAATCAGATATGGCCCGACCGGTTTGGAGACGGCCGAAATCGCTTGGCTCCCCTCTATGGAAGCGATATAAGCCAGAAACTGTTTGGCTTCCTCAGCGTGCTCAGTCTCCTTATAAATGTAAGCCGATGTCGGCATCCATACAGTTAGACCATTTTGAGAGGCATCGTCGCTTGGCTGGGCGAAAAATCCAAGGTTTTCAACGAGATCAGGGAAGTTTTGCGCGATTGTCGGCGTAGCGAGCGAGAGCATCGGATAATGAGCTCCTTTACCTTCCGCCACCATCTTCATGCCGGCATCGTATGTGGTTGCCAGTTTGTCTTTGTTGAAGTACCCTTTGTCATTCAACTCCTGCATCTTCTCGAAGCTGCGCAATGCAGCTGGAGTATTCGCGTTGGTTGCCTTATGAGCCGTGTAATCATCGGCAAAAGTCGGCACCTGCGCTTGTACATTGTAGAAATCGGCAAGCACGACGATTTGGGAAGTCCACGTATCCTTGAAGGACCCCACTACCGGAGTGATGCCTGCCGCCAGAATCTTCTCGTTGTTTGCCATCAACTCCGACCAGGTCTTAGGTACTTCAAGACCCAAATCCGCATAAACTTTTTTATTGTAGAACCAGCCGCCGGCCACCGTCGAACCCGCAGGCACTCCAAAAACTTTATCATTGACCGAAACGGTTGGTTTGTATGAATCGATAACATTGTCCATAAACGACTCGTTCGTTAAATCCAGCAGATTCTCTTCCGGATTCAGCGCTTTCATCAGCGAGCCGGAGTTATAGAAGAAGATATCCGCCATATCGCCGGTTGCCAGTCGAGTTTTTACGAGGTTGTCCAGCTCCGTGCCTCCGGGACCCGTCTCCAATTCAATCGTAATGTGAGGATGTAGCTTCTTGAATCCGTCGATTAACGCATTCGCCGTATTCACCGTATCCTGCGTATTCCCGGTCATAAGCGTAAGCGTTACTTCCTTATCCGCATTCCCGTTCTGCCCCGCGTTGGAGCCGGTATTCTCGTTCGAATTCCCGTTTCCGCATGCGGATACGGTAGCTACAACAAGAACAGCGCTTAGCAAACTTAACCACTTTTTCCTGCCTCGATTATGCATCTCTATTCCCCCTAGTCGTTTGCTGGAAAGCTTGCGGCCTTCTGCTGTTCTTATTGTAATTCGCATCCAAGAATTCTGTAAGCGCTTCATTGTTCAGGTATTCATTCCGGTTTCTTTTGGTGGCAGGGGATTGAATTTTAACGTGACTTTGGTTCCTTCTCCTTTGGCGCTCCATATATCCATCGAGCTATCCGGCCCATAATAAAGCTGAAGACGCTCCTTGACGTTTCTCAGGCCGTATCCTTGTTCCGTTCGTCTTACATCTTCCATGCCGACACCATCGTCTTCAACCGTAAACACCAGGTAGTGACCCTCCTTGCGACCTGTCAGCCGAATCATGCCTTTCCCGATTTTCCTCTCCAGACCGTGATAGATCGAATTTTCGACGAGGGGCTGCAATAATAACTTCAACATTTCCATGCCCAAGATAGCCTCGTCTACTTCCTCCTCATAGCTGAATCGGTCGCTGAAACGTATATTTTGTATCTTCATGTAATGTTGGATATGCTTCAATTCGTTATATACGGGCATCATTTCTTTTCCTTTGTTCAGACTGAGCTTAAAGCTTTCCGAGAGGGATACGGCCATGTCCGCGACCTTATAGTTTTTTTCGAGATAGGCCATCCAGTACATCGAATCCAACGTGTTGTATAAGAAATGAGGTTTAATTTGCGACTGCAAGACGCGCAGCTCCGCTTCCTTCTCCTTCAACTCGGAATGCACCAGCTTCTCATTCAACTCGTGGTACTCGATCGCAATGCGTCTGAACGTATTGCCGATAACGCCAACTTCATCTTGCGCGAATACTTCCGGGAATTCCTTGACGCCTTTGGTCCAGTCCAGCATCATCTTTTTCACTTGCAGCAACGATCTCGTAATCGTCCCTGATATGATGTAAGACACGGCTATGGCGAACAACGCGAATGCGGCCGCAATCAAAGTCGTGACCCATTTTAAATTCCCGGCTTCTCCGAGCAATTCTTTTTTCTGCACTAAGTGCACCAGCGTCCATTTGGAGGACTGATTATAGTGGGAACTAATGACATAACCTTGCGCCTCTAGCTGTCCTAACACTTCGTTCATTCCTCCGCTTACCAGCGGAATGTCGATGGAGCTGTTATAGACGGCCATCGGAGTTCCCTCCATATGGTCGATCGCCATATAAGCGCCGTATTCCGAGCCGCCAGCATTAAATACTTTGTTGAATATAGATTTCGAAACGTTAATGACCAAGATGCCTATGGGAGCCCCGTCATTGTCGGCATCGCGAAACAGCTTGACGGTGGAGAACGTCTCGTCCGATTCACCGAACAGGTCGGCGGGAAGGTACTCGATTTTGCCTTTATTCTTATAGGCGTTGGCATACCACTGCGATGCTTGGATTCGCGAAATTTTGTCCTCTCCTTCGAACGTGCCGACGTCATCCGATCGCCCCGAGCAATAAATGCTAAACCGCAAATCAAAAATGCAAATGGATTTCACGTATCGCGTATCGGCATGGCTACTGCTTACCATCCGTTGTAAGCGCGTCGAAGTCCGGAGCGTCTGAATATCGGGGCGAATGCCGGGATTCTGGCCGTTGCTCCGTAATTCATCCCGTATTTCTTTGTTGCTGACAAGCGACCAATGCAGGGAATTAATATTGCCGAAGAGCAAGTCCGCCACTTCGCTGGAGGTCCTGAGTTGGTCTTTGTTGGACTTCTCATTGACCTCGATCAACGCGTCGTTCGTAATATTAATAGAAATGTAACCCAACAAAATAATGAGCGGCAGCGATAAAAGAATCATGGCGGCAAGAATGCGGCTGCGAACGCGTTTGAAGCTCAATCGGTCGAATACGTTTTTCATCCTCATCATCATCCTCAGCGCGAGGCATGTTTCTCCTTGTATTGCCCCGGAGTCATGCCGGCATGTTTCTTGAATATCTCGTTGAAGTGTCTGTGATTCAAATAGCCGACCCTCTCGCTTACGTCATTGACGCGCAAGCCTTGCTGGAGCATGAGCTTGGCTTTCTCCATACGCAGATGGGTAAGATATTTGATATAGGTGATTCCCATTTGCTCCCGGAACAGGAGACTGAAATAAGTCGGATTTAACCCGACATGCTCTGCTAATTCCTGTAGATATACATCATGGCCGTAATGAGCATCCAAATAAGCGAGCGCTTTTTCGACCGCCACATTTTTGTTGGAGGTTCGATGTTCCCTCAGCCACTCCATGATGGACACTAGCCGTGCACGGAGCCATAACATCATGTCCTCTCTTGTATGCATGCTGCTTAATTCTTGATGCGGGATACTCCCGGGCAATAGAACATCGCGGTCTACGTCCTTCACGACTTCAAGCCCCCGATAGACAAGCTTCAATATTTCATGCTCGGCCTTTTCGGGCTCCAACCTTTGTTTTTCCATCCAAGTCTGGAAAAACTCTAACGCCTTCTCCAGACCTTCTATGTCCAAAGTCCGCAGCGAAAGAATGACCGCTTCTTCATATTTGCTTAAATCGATTGGAAAATCAGCGCTTCCTTCTATATCCTGAATGCGAATCCAGCCTGTTTCTTTCATAAACCTACCGTACCGAAGAGCCCTTACTGCCTCTCTATAGCTCTTAGGCGCGTCAGCCATCGAGGAGTACGTCCGTCCCGAACCAAACAATCTGTCCGTTTCATTCGCACGCTCCATCCAGGTTTCCCATAGCGGTTCTTTAGGAGATTCCCGATGAACCATGACGACGAGACGTTCGGGACCGTTGCTCACGTGAATACAATCGCTCGCCATGTTATTCGGCAGCCCATGATTCTCCTCGTTCAAAGCAAGGACGGTTACGCCTTCAATCCGTTCCGATTCACCGTAAAGGCGTCTCCACTTCCCGAGTGCCCGTTCGCCGGTTAACAACAATTCAAGCGTTGCTTTTTCTAGCAAATCCGTTTGATTTTTTTGCAATGTGGTTTTCATCGCGCTAATCTCATACTGTTCCACGATTAGCTTAATTGTTTTTTCAACCGCGGTTCTGATTTTATCCACGGTAACCGGTTTTTCCAGGTAATCAACAACGCCAAGCCCGATAGCCCGGCGAACGTATTCGAACTCGTTAAAGCCGCTGAACACGACAAACATCGTATCCGGCGCTTCCATCGAGATCGTTTCGATTAAATCAAGACCGTCAATGCCAGGCATTCGAATGTCGGTAAGCACAATATCAGGACGCAGTTCTCTGAAGAGATGAAGAGCCTCGATTCCGTTATCGGCCGTCCCCACCAACTCGATGCCGTAGCTTTCCCAGTCGATTACCGCTCTTAGCCCCATCAGCACGATATTCTCATCATCAAAAACAACAGCCTTCAGCATGCCATTATTTCCTCCTGATTGTAGTATTTTCGGGTATTCGCCTATCATGTTTCATCCATCGTAACTTACTTGTTCCGTTTGTTATACGGCTAATTATTCTGCATTTCATTCTGTTTTTTTTAGGTTCAGTAGCTTTCGCGGAATTATGCGTAAACGGAATGCGAAAACAGCGGGTAACTATGTCTTTGTAACTGACATTGTCACCCGCTTAGGTTGCTCGCGTATTCGGTTTCATCTTATTGAAGCCACCAAATAAACGGCATGCAAAACAAGGGCGTAAGCATGCTCGACAAGCCCATTGCAAATGCGCTGATGCTCCCTTTGGTTTCGGAATCGCGCAAAATGCGTGCGGTTCCGATGCCATGTGCGGCCGTTCCCATCGCCGCCTACGGCTGCATCGCTGTTTATTCTGCATAGCTTCAAGAACGTGGGGCCGATGATGCTGCCTAAAAGCCCCGTTAAGACGGCAAATACGCCTGCCAATTCCGGGATACCGGCGATGGACTTTGCCACTTCAATCGCTACTGGAGTGGTAACCGATTTCGGCAGCAGGGTTAGCATGATGTGCTCGGACGCTCACAGAAGGATGGATAATCCTAATACGGTAAGCATGCCGCAGAAGAGCCCTGCGCTTAATCCCGCGGCAATCGGCAGCAGCTGCCCCTTCAGCTTGCCCGCGTATTTTTAGAACGGAACGGCGAGCGCTAAGGTCGCGGGACCTAGAAAAAAGGTGATGAGTTCTCCCCCTGCGCTATAGTGCTCATAAGGGATATCCAGCACCAGAATGAGAGCCATAATCCCTCCTGATGCAATCAATAAGGGATTAAGGAAACGGAATCGCCGGTTAATTGCTTTTCCGGCAACGTAGAACGTTACGGTCACCGTGATCCCGAACAACGGCTGTTGCGTCCATAGCTCATTCATTCGAACGTTCCTTCTTTCTAACCGCTTGCCATGAAGACAACTTGCCCGTTACGAACAGTACGATGAGGGTTGCCCCGACCAGAACCGCGGACACCGCCAGCCACCCCGCGAACAAACTGAGGACAAGCAGCATCAACCCGATTACGTTACCGGACAGCGGTAATGACAACAGCTTCTGAACGGCATTGCCTATTAACGTATATCCGAGCAAGAGCTAAACCTCTCATGATTAATCCCTCATATTTCTATAAAACTGAATGTAGTAGATTCCATTATAACGGTATAACCCCCACCCTTGTATATAATAATCTACATGAGTTGTTTAAACGATCCGATTACTTTAAACACCCCATGTTATAAAAGAGGGTAAGGAATCGTTATTTTCCGACTTCCTTGTCCGCACAAATGAACTAGCTGGCAATGACCAATACCTAATAGGAGGTTTTGGTAAATGATAAACATTCAAGGTAAGGTTATTGTTATTATGGGGGCATCAAGTGGAATTGGTGAAGCCACCACTAAGAAACTCGCGCAAGAAGGTGCAAAATTAGTCATTTCGGCTCGTCGGGAAGACTGCTTAAAAGCTCTTGTCGAATACTTACCGGATGCCGACATTTCCTGTGCTGTCGAGTTAACTCACCTGCACTGCCCCGTAAACCTAATTATGGGGCAGTATTTTATCGTTAAAGGGGATAATACGATTGGACAGACCATATATCATTTGCCACATGGCCACTTCATTGGATGGGAAAGTCGCAGGAATTTTTTGAAGGTGCAACGAGAAACGGATTTCGCAGCTCTATACGAAAAAATTCATGAGCGTTTCGGCGTTAAAGCTTGGATGTGCGGCCGGGTTACGATGGAGGAGCATTTCACCCTTGGACATCAATTAGATCTGGAACATAATGCCGCCCCGCCGATCCCGAGAACCGACTATGTTGCAGATCATAATGCCGAGAGCTATGCAATAGCTGTAGCCCCCTCCGGGAAACGGCATTCGGCGGAAATCCAACCAAAGCGCAAAAAGAGCAATACTCGAAGTTAAATAACTATGTGAAAGGGAAATTTGTCAATTCGGTGCCGACGTCGATGGACATGAGTGTCCCCGATTATGTCTCTATAATGAAAGAGTCTTTATCGGGAAGGGACAACCGCAATCCCGTCTTATTCGCCGTCGAACGTTGCTGCGCCTGTGTGACGTTTCACGAATCATAATAAAGCAGAGCCCGAAAACCCCCGCGGCTCCGCTGCTTTCATAATGACGTGGATCATACTGTGCTTTAGTCTTATCCCTGCTCAACTTTCTCAATTTGTATCACGCCAGACATATTTTCGATATGGTCAAATCCTGATATGGCTCGTCCCAGTTCAAACAGCCCGCTTGCGGAAGCGAAGCTATCGTAGAACATCACCACGTCGCCCCATGGCGCATAATATGCCAGGGTTCCGAGTTCCCCCTCCGCCAATGGTGTATCGGTTGTATCAAGTTTATCCGGTGGATAAAAGATTTTTTCATTGTTGCTGTAATCTTCAACATCGATCGTTAACGGAAGCTGCGCATATAACGTTTTGGCGGCCTGGCTGTTATTCAGCTCAAAAATCGTTGTATTGTCGTTTGCCTGAATACTGATCTGCAAACTCGTTTCTTCCTCAGACTGGTTCGTTTCCTCTTTTTCAATCAGAACGTTACCAGGCATAGATGACGGATCTTCTGTCAAGGCATTTCGGGCTGGAGCTTGGTCCGACTCAGTGACTCCGCCGCAAGCTGCCAGGGAAAAAAGCATCATCAAAACATAGACTAATACAAAAAGCTGTTTCATTTGTTTTCCCCACGTTTCATCAAATAAATCTCAACACTGGAATCAATGCGTCCTTCTTCTACTGCTCGCCGGGTACTTACTCTGTTTCCATTTTCTCAACTTGTATCGTACCTGACATGCTTCCGATAAGCTCTCCGCCTGATATGGCATTCCCCAACTCATACAGACCGCTTGCGGAACCAGAGCTGTCGTAAAACATCACCACGTCGCCCCAAGGCGCATAGTACGCAAGCGTTCCAGGCTGTGGACTTGCCAAAGGCGTATTGGTTGAA
The DNA here is from genome assembly GCF_049725345.1 of Paenibacillus praedii. Lineage (NCBI taxonomy): Bacteria > Bacillati > Bacillota > Bacilli > Caryophanales > Paenibacillaceae > Paenibacillus > Paenibacillus praedii. The sequence goes on from NZ_JBMWAM010000011.1 coordinate 83,599, forward strand.
TTAAGTTTTACTGGCGGATAAAAGATTTTTTCATTGCTACTGTAATTTTCGATTCCAATCGTTAAAGGCAGTTGCGCATACAATTCTTTGGCGGCTTGGCTGTCATTCAGCTCGAATACCGTCGTTATGCCGTTAGCCTTAATACTGATTTGCATCTTTGTTTCCTCCTCCGCTTGGCTCTGTTCTTCGGTTTCAATCCGCACGCTGCCGGGTTCCGTTGGAGAATGTTGCTCGGAAATTTTCTCAGGTCAGGGAACTTCACAAGATGAGACCCGGATCCAATCTCGTCGTATTCCCCAGATTCAGTCCCTGAGGAGGTCTCCTCCTGTTGTGCATTCTCCATCGAAATCTGCATTGCATCATTTTCATTGTTGCTGCAAACAGTAAAGTATTGGACATTTATTCTCCCTGCCTGAACGTTCTCAACTTCGTCGTAGAGAGCGGTATAACTTTGACGGTCGCAGAACGGGCTCGCGTGCTGATCATCGAATTTAAATAGGGGCTCCCCTTATATTTCGAACGGTACGCATTGTCGATAAGGTCGCCTATCTGCCCATCGATCGGTTCAAACGCGACTTCCTTCGTAATGCCGGCGACCGTGATTCGCCCTCTCCGCTGCCGTGTAGCTGCCTGGTACCAACGAGAGTTCTGCCCATTGTAGGCGCGTACATAGAGTGAACCGTCAACCACAACGGACCAAACCCAAGTCGGGGTACCGTATGTTACTCCGTCTTCACGGAACGGCGAGATGTGCAGGTCATCTGCTTTAGTAATCTTTTGCAGTTCCTCTTTCGACCATGTATCCATGAATTGCATCCTCCTTGTCATCATAATTTCGCTACCGTCGAACGAAATAAACATTGATTGTTTAATCAACTCATATTTATAATTGTAAGCAGGAATAAAATGCTTGCAATAATCAATTCCTCACGATGTGTCGATTACTAAACAAACCATCAATCATTGCCTATTATTTTAGAAAGGCGACCATCTTCATTATGAGGAGACTTTGCTTTTAATCGGCAGCCCATCGAACCGTTTCAAACGATGTTCCCGCACCGCAATCCCTCCTTTTCTCCACCCGGTTCCTGTATTAATTACCTTTAGCAGCCAATATCCTGAATAGGAAACAGGATAGAGGTTAACATGATGATTTCGCCTACCATTCTTAGAGTTGCATAATTTCCTAAACGAGAAAAAAGCCGCAACATCGCAGCTTCTTGTAATATATGTTCTTTCCAAATCGAACCAAGCATTTGAATTGTCGCATTTATTGAATCTGTTTAGGTAAGGGAGCCCATTTCGTTTATTGTGTTATCGATATGACTTCCCACTTTTTAGAAACCGTTTTCAATTAATAAATTTGACTTGGAATTTGGATATTTCTCTACTGCATAGAAAGCATTCCGGAACGAGACCAATAATCTTATCAATCCTCATAGCTTTTCGTTTCCATTTTGACATGCTTGAAATGTGCGTTTCCTTGACTAACAAACAAACCGAGTCTGCCTTGTTCTAAATCGTACATTCTGGCACTCATGGCAGCTTCTCCATTGACATAGACTTCGCAGATCGATCCATCGATGAAGATCAATATATTATAGTCGTTTTCTGGCTGAAGCTCGATTGGGCGTTCCAATTCCACCTCGTAAGGGAATGTCTTGCCGCCTTCCTCGCTTTGCATGATAGGCCCGCGAAACGTGATCCGATTGCGTTGCGGCTCCAGCGTCACATAATAAGCGGCGTCCAGTCCCGTACCCGCGCGCAGCATAAATCCTAATCCTTGTGTATGCTCCGAGAAGCGGATATCTGCTGATATTTTGCATAGATCGGGCAGATCTTCTGCACTCAAGCTCGCTGCAAATGCATATGGAGAATCGCATTCATACTCTCCTGAGTCCGTATTCCTCCATTCACCCGTAATCAATTGCATATGAAGGGGCTGCTCGACCGTGAACGCCGCATTCACAGCATCAGGGACCTTCACCGCAAGTGTGCCATCCGGACGCTGGATAATCTCATGAACAATAAGATTGCCGCCCCAATCCCATGTATGATAGTCTTTACCTGCGTATTTTGGAGGGTTCCATCCGAACAAGTCTTCGTTTTTCGTTGGGTTCCAGCCGAATAGATAACGGTTCTGCCCGTCCGATACAGACTTCGCCGCATAGAATGCCCTGCCGTCGAACGTATCGACTTTGGGCGTGATCCAAGGACCATTTATCGAGCGGCTCATGCGATAGAAGGTTCCAAATCGGTCCGTGTAGTTGGAGTAAATTAAATACCACCAATCGCCTATCCGGAACATATCCGGGCATTCGTGAGCCCCGACATGAAGATTCGGAGCATAAAGCGGTTCACGATATGCCCACTTCCTCAAGTCCTGTGAAGTGAGCAAGGCTACACACCCCTTGCGACTGGAAGGGCCCTTTGCCATCGCCGCAAGGAGCATCCAATATTGCCCCTCCTCCTCGTTCCAGAACACAAAAGGATCCCTCCAGTCGGAAAGCTCGTAAATCTGGTCATCGGCGGAGAAGGTGTCTTCCGGTATCGGAGTCCAGTTCATGAGATCCGTACCGGTTGCATGACAGACCAACTGTTTACCTTCCGGGAAGATGCAATAATACAAGTGATAGGTATCCTCTACTTTCAGAACATGCCCTGTTCCACCAAGAATGTTGCAAGCCCCGAATTCCCGATATTCACAGAAGTCAGTCGTTCCGATCAAATGCCAACCTTTCTGCAGACCTTCTCGATAATTCTCTCTCCAGCCGTGAAGATAGAACAGTTTAAATTCCTGATCTTCATAATAGGGAATAACATCGCCGACCCAGGCATTCTCAGGACGATAGAAAAAGTCTTTCATTAAGTGCAGTCTCCCGTCTATTTTGAATGAAAGCCCAAGACTATGACAGTAGACACAGCCTTGGGCTTCTTTATTACTCTAGAGTGCAGAAAGCAGATTCGACACAACCTGCACACTTTCGGCTCGGTTTGCATGTCCTTTCGGAACAAATTGCTTGTTGCCTTTACCTTGGATGAGGCCGAGATCAGCAGCAGCATTTACTGCCTCTTTAGCCCAGTCGCTGATACTAGCATCATCCGTAAAGTGAGCATCCACCGAAGATGTGACATGATTGCCTGTCTTATACTCATACGCTCTTATGATGATCATTGCCATTTCTTGACGAGTGATAGTATCGTTCGGAGCAAATTCATCCGCACTATGCCCGGTTACGATTCCCGCTTCGAAGGCTGCTGCTATAGCTTCAGCGTACCACTTGGCACTGTCTACATCTTTAAAGCTCGGCCCAGTTGTTGCTTCTAGTTGGAGGGCCCTTGTGATAAATGCTGTAAATTCCGCACGGTTTACTTCTTTTGAAGGTCCGAACTCGGTTTCGCTGATGCCGGTAACAATATGCTTTGCAGCCAGTTTCTTAATCACATCGTGGGCCCAATACTGCTCACTAACATCTTCGAACGATTTGTCATATTCCAGGACGGCATATTTACTGAAGTGCCTCAAGTTCGCGGAAAGCTTTCCATCCTCGTACTTTCCGCCAACATATTCCAAATTGCCGTCGTCCGCGATGTAATAGATTCCGATAAGATCCCGGTTTACATCATGTCTTACGCTCAACTTGATTTGAATTGGTTTCGAGAAATTCGTCAGCTTTCTGATGCTTCCATCCTTCATTACCAAGGCCAGATTAAATTCAAAAACATCACCGGCTGTTTTTACATCCGTATGGTTTTTGGATTTTGCCTTGACCAGCAGCTCATTGACGATGTCGGAAGAAATCGTGTCCATTTCAAACAAAATTCGAGCATGCTCCAGCTCAGCATCATCGACAAGTCCTTGTAAATCCGTTAAAACCTCGGCCGGAATTTCAAGTTCCACATCCTCGCTCGCATTCGTAATGCTCAAGCTAGTTTGGCCATCGATTGCAGCCGCATTGGCAGGCAGTAATACCTTCTTCTTTCCATTTGCGATTACGACCGGAATCTTCCCTTGTGCGTTCGCTTTCGGATTGGCGATCAAGTCTTCATTCGGATTGGATGGAACGGCTGGCGCACTATTTTTCTGGATTCGAACCGGCACGTGGAAATCATCGACGTTGATATGCCCAAAGCCGCCGGTTGATTGGTCAACAACCTTAATATAAAGCTCCTCTCCGATATAATCAGATGCGTCCCATATCCTTCGTTGATATTCCTCGTAGTTGGTTGCAGTCGCTTTGAACAACGCTTCTCCATCCGAAGCTCTGACGAGAGCAACGTATAAACGATCGATATCGCGGCCGCCGCTGACGAGGAAATCAATTTTGCCGTTTCCGCCAAGAACGAAATTTTGCGACCTAAGTGTGCCCGTTAAGCTGTCACCGCCGGCCGCTTCATTGTAGCCCCATAAATGATAGCCCCCCGGAATCTTTTGCGAAGGATTGAAATAAATCTCACCCCAGAATTTCTCTACATTGGTCACATGAAGATCCTGAAATGCATTCCCTTCCGTTATCCAGCCTGTTAAGTCGCCGGTAGCAAAATCATGGTTAGACAGACCTGTAATATCCTTGTACTCGGAGTTGTCCCAGTTTTCCGGCACATAGACCGGTGCGGCCGGCTCGCCCGTCAACGCATTCATTTCCCAAACTTCCATAGACTTTACGGTAATGTCGCCATCTGCCCAGACTTGTAAGCCTAACGAGTCATATCTGCCTGTATAGACGCGCGTTGTTAATTTCTTTTTGTAGTTAGCGAACGCTTCGACGACGGAACGATCTAGATAGATATGGAGTTTCAGGTTCTCGCCATCCAGATCGACATAGCCTCCCTGGATACCGTCCACGCGGACATCCGGATCGATGCTGCTCTTCGTACGATCTACGTTAAAGGTTTCATTGGTCTTATCGTAGTAGATAAGCGTCTCCTCTTCACCGTTATCGGAACGTCGCACCTTCAGACCAAACTTCTGGGCGTTGCCCGGATCAATATTCATTACAATTTCCAGCATATCGCCTTTAACATCTTTAATAAGAGCATTAGCGCTTGCCATGTTTTTGTTCGTAAAATCGACGACTTTGTTTCCTCTCAAGCTTTGCAATTCCTCTATCGGTTCGATTTTCAACTCGTCATTCGAGTCCAAACTCAAAGCTATCGGCAACGCCAAATTGTGTGCCCAGCCTGATAAGTATTCAGCTTGCGGCGTTCTGACGTTCTGTACCATCGAGAAGACGACCGTTCTGCCGTCCGGCGTGACCAGACCGCTTTCTGCCGTTAAGTAACCATCGCCCACATCCAGCTTCGAAGGCGCCTCCTGGTCCGGAATAAACCGGAAGTTATCACGATCCCATGTGCCGATCCAATAGAACACCTCAACATCTCTCTGCACATCGTTAGACGGCGGAACATGATTAGGCTTTTCGTGAGGGTTGATCATAAAAATGTGCTTTTTATTCCCCTCGCTGTCTGTACCTAACGGCAGCAGCACCGGCAATTCCCATACCGTTCCAAGTTCCGGGTAAACGCTTCTATCGCTGACGTATAAAGGCCCCTTGTACTCCCAATTGTACATATCGTCGGATACATAGACCAAAGCCGTGCCGCTGCTGTAGTCCTGAAGCCCGGAGGTAACCAATTGATACCACTTATCGACCTCTTCGTCGTACCATACGTACGGATCCCGGAATTCATTATGAATGCCGATTCCGTTTTGTTCCGTTACAGGCACGGGATGTTTTACCCACTCCTCCAGATTCGGATCTGTTAAATCGGCCGGTGTTGCAATCGCTGTTCTTTGATTCGGAGACAGGGAGTCGTTACCCGCCGTATAAAAGAGAACGGGATTTCCGTCTCGGTCATATGCCGCTCCCCCTGACCATATTCCATCAGGATCCAGGGTGCCGGCTTCCGGAGCGAGAGCAGGCCTTACATTCTCCCAGTGCACCATATCGTCGCTGACCCAGTGGCCCCAGTGAATTTGATGCCAGAAAGGGCCTTGAGGATTATGCTGATAGAACAGATGATATTGGCCGTTGTAATAAATCGGCGCATGGGCCTCGTTCATCCAATTTTGAGGCGGGATGGCATGGTATTGAGGGCGATGTTGATCGCCGTCGAATACGCTTGGATCCTCGTCAATATCCGCATTCGGAATATTTGGAACTGCCCCGTCGTGCAACGACTTCACGCTCTCATACTGCGCAAGCACCTCCTGCGCTGTCAATGCTTCATTGCGCAGGCTTACTTCATCCACAAGCCCGCTGAACATATTGTAGGAGAACAAACCGGCAAACTCGACGGGCTTACTGTTTTTTCCGATGATCAGATTTTCCGTTGACGGCGTAATTGGAACGTGGTCAGGTGTCTCTTGAGAAGCCACTTCCACTCCGTTTAAATATAACGTAATCTTTCCGGCATCTTTATCGAATGTTGCGACCACATGATTCCACTCGTATTTCTCCAATGGATGACTGTGCACCCATACCTGTATCCACTCTCCGCCAATGCCAACCTGCATCGACCATGAGCCGTGACGATACATACCGAGGGCAAAGCCTTCGGCTTTATCCGGATCGGATTGATTGACAATCGCGGACAGCTTGTTTCCGTCTCCCCACTCATAACTGCGCGGGGCCACCCACGCTTCGATGGTCAACGCATCGCTGACGGGCACGGTCTCCTCGGCATCAATCTCGATATAATTGGAATATCCATCAAACAGCAAGGCGCCGCCTTTCACCCCGTTCGGAGTCCACCTAGGATCCTTCGAACTCATGTATCTCGCTTCATTGAACACGTAATTCACATCGTGCTCAAGATTGCGAACTGCTTCCAACGCCGTCTTCCCGCTGCCGTCATCAAGGCTTAAGTAAGCAATGGTTCCGACCGCATGCGCCTCAAAGCCGTCGACTGCAATTCTTGCTGCATTCGAAACGTCAATTACCTTTACGTATACTTCTTTGCCGAAATGTTCTTGAACGCCCCAGGAAATTTGTGTATTTCCACTCACGTCTCCTGTCTTCTTGAGCATTACATGGCTGGCTGCATCGAATAGTGCGACATACGCCTGTTCAGGGTTATGAATATCCAAAATTGTAAAGTTGATTATGCCTGCACCTTGAAGCTTAAAGACATTGGATGCAATGGAACCTTCGCCTTCATAACCGGATGCGGCGTAGAACGTTCCTTCCTTCGCCTCATGAGCCTCATTCATCACTTGGAAGCCGTTTCCTTCTACTGTCCAGCCTGACAAATCACCGGTTTCAAAGCCTCGATTAGTAATTTCCGTAGGCATGATGTTTACCGCATAGACCCCTTCTGCTGGTGCGATCTCATGGAAAGTGTGGAAGGCGTCCGCAAAAATCATGCCCCAATCCGATGTTGCGTTATCGACGATTTCAAGATACAAATTCTTACTTATATGCTTGGACAAATCAGCTCTATACTGCTCCATGTTCGCCAGACGCAATCCTTGATCTGGATTCGGGAAATTTTCTTCAGAAAATTCAGTATTGCCGTATCTGGCAATCAATAGGCCAGAATCCGCGTCGACGACATTGATGTACGCTTGATCCGTATGCTTGCCGCCGCCAAGTCTAAAGCTGATCCAGCCCGTGCCGCCTAGCTCGAACGTTGAAGAACGAAGCTTTCCGGTATCGGCTTCCGTGCTTCTAAAGCCGTTCAAGTGATAATTTCCTTCCTGATTATACGGAATATTTTCGCCCCAGAACGTCGTTTCGTCCGAAACGCTGTCGCTCCTAAATGCCTGACCTTCAACAATCGTCCAACCTGTTAAATTTCCAGATTCAAAGCTTGGATTATCGATTTGGTAAAGATCGAAATCCGGTTTGATATCGATTGCAGTAACGCCTACAGCCGGTTCCGCTTCATGATTCATGAAGAACGCATCCGCCATAATCATACCCCAATCATTCGTCGCATGATCGACGATCTCTACATACAGCAGCTTGCCGAGATGTGCGGACAGATCGGCTTTGTACTGCTCCATATTCGCCAAACGCATGCCTCTTTCCGGATCTGGGAAATTGATGTTCGCAAATTCGCTATTGCCGTATCTGGCAATGATCGTACCCGTATCCGCCTCGACGATATTAATGAAACCTTTGCTCGAATTTTTAGCCCCGCCCAATTTAAAGCTGATCCAACCGCTCCCGCCCAATTGGAAAATTGAAGAACGAACAACTCCTGTTTCCGCTTCTGGATACTTCCAACCGTTCAAGTGATAAGTACCTTCCTGATTGTATGGAATATTTTCTGCCCACCATGTGGCATCGCTTGACACACTATCAGGACCAAAGGCTCCACCTGAAACGACGGTCCACCCCGCCATATTCCCCGTCTCGAAGCCTGGGTTTACAAGTTCGTTCGTAATTTCCGTCTGATACAAATTGGTTGCCAAAACTCCTGCCATTGGCTCTGCCTCCAGATACATGAAGAAAGCATCTGCGAAGAGGACGCCCCAGTCAGAGGTTGCTTCATCAACGATTTCCAAATATAGATTTTTACCAATATGACCCGACAAGTCGGCCTTATACTGCACCATATTGGCCAGACGCATGCCCTGATCCTCATGCGGGAAGCTTACGTCCGCAAATTCGGTATTTCCATATCTAGCAACTACTTTCCCCGTTTCCGCTTCAACAACATCCACATGCATCATCTCGATATTTTTGCCGCCGCCCAGCTTGAAGCTGACCCAGCCGCTGCCGCCTAACTTGAAGGTGCTGGAGCGAAGCTTGCCCTTATTGGCCTCAGCTGTTTCCCATCCATTCAGGTGATAGGAGCCCTCCTGATTGTAAGGAATTTCTTCCTCCCACCAAGTCGTTTCGTTCGATACGCTGTTTGAACCAAAAGCGCTGCCGGAGGCCACAGTCCAGCCCGTCAAATCGCCGGTTTCAAACCCAGCATTTTGAACCTGCGCTCCGGTAAGATCCGGTGTAAGATCCGTTGCAATCACGCCTTCAATCGGCTCGGCCGTGTGATAAGTAAAGAAGGCATCCGCAAAGATCACGCCCCAATCACTGCTTGCTTGATCTACGATTTCCAGGTACAGATTCTTGCCCAGATGCGCGGACAAATCGGCTTTATACTGTACCATATTAGCCAACCGCATGCCTTGGTCCTCATTAGGGAAATTCACATCAGCAAATGCGGTATTTCCATATCTGGCAACTAGCTTGCCCGTCGCCGCCTCCACTACGTTGATATGTACCTTATCCGTATTCTTGCCGCCGCCCAGCTTGAAACTAATCCAGCCGCTGCCGCCTAACATAAATGTACTGGAGCGAAGCTTGCCCGTAGCTGCTTCTGCGCTTTTCCAACCGTTTAAATGATAGGCACCTTCTTGGTTATACGGAACTTCTTCCGCCCACCAAGTCGCTTCATTCGATACGCTGCTTGAACTAAATGCGCTGCCTGAAGCCACAGTCCAGCCTGTTAAATCGCCGGTTTCAAAGCCTGGATTCTGAATCTCGAAGACATCAACCGATACCGGCAGCTCCTCAGCAGAAACGCTAGTCGCGAAAACAGCAGGAACGATTAATTGAAAGATTAACAATAATGAAGTAACCATTGCAATTTGCTTCTTTTTAATAAAGCCTTTAAGCATTGACAAGCCTCCTCGATCATATTTCTAGAGCCTTACAAAAATGAAACGCTTCCAATTCGACTTATAACGAGAAGAAAGAATCTGATCTGCGCGTTATATCTGAGTTGGAAACGTTTCTGTGACTGATTGGATGAATGATGTTAATGAGCGGCTGTAACCGGCTAATATCGCCGGCACAGCCGTTCCCGTTATGATGAGCTTCGCTTAAGTGCCTCCAGACCGAGCGCCAGCGCCCCGCATAATCCGGCGTTGTCGCCGAGCCCAGGAGCAATGATGTAATCATCAAGACCGTTCCGAAGCGCTGCAGAGTCGACGTACCCATTCAGCATGCGGCTAACCTCCGAACGGATGAGCGGAAGCAGCTGCTCTTGATGCATGACGCCTCCGCCCATAATGATTCGTTTAGGGGACAGCATAAGGATGGTCGACATGACAGCTTGCCCGAGATAATACGCCTCGATTGCCCATGCGGGGTGATCGCTGCCTAGCTCCGCGCCCTTCTTACCCCAGCGCATCTCGATGGCAGGTCCCGCGGCCAATCCTTCCAGACAATCGCCATGGTAAGGGCAGCTGCCTTCAAAGTGATCCTCAGGATGGCGACGAGGCAGAAGATGTCCGCCTTCTGGATGCGTCATGCCATGAACGAGCCGTCCTTCAGCGTATACGCCGACTCCGATACCGGTACCTACGGTAAAATACACGCAGCTGTCCAGACCGCGCGCCGCGCCCCACTTTGCTTCGCCGAATGCGGCCGCGTTCACGTCGGTATCCCAGCCAAAAGGCACGCTGAACTCCTTCTTAAGCGTATCCAGGAACGGAAAACCAGACCATCCAGGCTTTGGCGTCGTTGTGATGCTGCCGAATGTGCCGCTTCCAGGATCCAGATCAATCGGGCCAAATGTCCCGATGCCGATCGCTTCTACGGATTTGTCTCTGAAGTAAGCGACGACTTGCTCCATGACACGCACCGGCTCCTCCGTTGGAAAGTTGATCCGGTCCTTGATTATGCCGTGCTCATTGCCAATGCCGCATACTATTTTTGTACCGCCTGCTTCGATTGCTCCGATTGTCATACGTTAATCCCCTAACTAGCTATAATTCGAAGGCTGCCCTGCGAGGACAGCCTGAAGTATGATGTTGCTATTGGTAAATCGAGTTCATTGCCCAAATATCGATCGACCGGATGACGATGTCCTGGCTTCCTTCTAATTGGAGACCATTAGCGTCCAATCGACTTGGATATACTCTTGTCGTGAGGCTCTTCAGACCGCTTGCATAGGCTTCTACCATTGATTTATCTAAATAAATATGAAGCCTGAGCGCTTCTCCATTCAGATCCAGCCTTCCTGACTGAATACCTTTAGAACGTTCTTCATTCGACAAAGTCGTCTTATCGCGGTTAACACCAAACTCCGCTCTTGACTTGTCGTAGAAGATCAGCGTCTCTTCCGCCCGGTCCGGCGACTGTCTGACCCAAATGCCAAGCATAGTATCCGATGAAGACGTCTCGAATTCAACTTGAATCTCGAGCAAATCCCCTTGCACATTCGCAAGCTCCCGATTCGCTTCCTCAAGTGTCACGTCCCGCAGCGAGCACAACTGATTGCCGCGCAGAGACGCCAGCTCCTCGATCGGCTCGATGCCGAGTCGTCCGTCAGGTCTTAAGAATACGCTAACCGGCAAACCTGCGTTATGAGCCCAGCCGGAATCGTAATCGAGCTGCGGTGTCCTTTCGCCCTGCGCAATCGTAAAGACGATGTTGCGGCCTGTCTTAGGATCGACCATTCCGCTTGGACCGGTAAAGTGAAAATCCCCAACGTCGATCAACTGCGGCTCCTCTTGATCCGGTGAAAAGCGCATTTGCTCCCAGTCGTATTCCCCGATCCAATAGAACACTTCCACGTCTGCGCCGGGACCAAGCGGGCTGATCAGAAACAGATGCTTCTCCCGTCCGTCCGCACCCTTCCCAAGCGGGAGAAGCACAGGCAGCTCCCACATATTGCCGAGATAAGGGAAGCGTTCGGGATCGCTTACATAGAATGGCCCATGATACGTCCAATGAATCATGTCGGCAGATGTATAAGCAAGCGCCGTACCACTCTGTCCATCGCTTGTGCCAGAGCCGATAAGCAGACGCCACAATCCGTTTTCCTTCCACACGAACGGATCGCGGAAGTCGCCGAATTTGCCCTGTCCCTGCTCTTGAACAATCAATGGCTCCGGATGCTTCTCCCACGATGTCAGATCGCTGTCGCCGTCCTTCCGGAATTTGCTGCGCGCAAGCCCTACACGTTGATTCGGCGACGCGCTGTCATCCCCTGCGGTGATAAACAACGCCGGCACGCCGAATGCATCCAGGCAGGCGCTTCCCGACCATACGCCGTCGGGATCGACGGCACCCTTCTCAGGCGCGAGCGCAATCGGAAGATCCCGCCAATGAACCATATCTTCGCTCACCCAATGCCCCCAATGGATTTGTGCCCAATAAGGGCCTTGCGGGTTATGCTGGTAGAACAGGTGATACTTGCCCTCAAAATAAATTGGAGCATGCGGTTCGTTCATCCAATGAACCGGCGGACTTGCATGATATTGCGGCCGATGTCGGTCGCTCAGCACAGGCGTGCGGTCCAGCCGTATATCCTCGTACGGAATTTCGGGAACAACACCGCCGTGCGAAGAAAGAGACTCCTTATGGAGGCCAGCAATCTCGACAATGGACAAAGCGCGACCATAGATTCGAACATCGTCCATCAAGCCGTCGAACATATTGTGCCGGAAGGCTTCCGCGAGTACGGCAGCATGATTGTTCTTACCAATCAGCAGATCTTCCCCGCTTAAGGTCATACCCGAATCCTCCGGTAAAAACATTTCGGCTGTCTGCTCGCCGTTCAAATACAGCCGCATTACCGCTTCTTTCTTGCAATAAGTCGCCGCAACATGCGACCACTTCCCTTTCTCCAGAGGCTGGTGCCGGCACCAAAGCTCATGCCAGCGCCCGTCCGATCCTAGTTGCAGCGACCAGGCGCCATGCCGGAATATACCGAATACGAAGCCTTCCGCAGCCTCCCGGTTATGCTGATTCACAATCGCGGATAACCTGTTTTCTGCCCCCCACTCATACGAACGGGGCGCGACCCAAGCGGTAATCGTAAAACCGTCGTCCAGTCTAGGCGCCTTGGAAGCCTGTCGCGTAATCCAGGTCGAATATCCGTCAAACAGAAGCGCGCCTCCGCAGATGCCAGGTCGCCATGCCGGATCCGAAGGATTCGAGAATCTGCCCTGCAGCAGCGAGTAAGACACCTGGTCTTTGTTGCCGCTTGAAGAATCGAGCGCAGCGCTGCCCCCCGATTCGTCCAAACGCCAGTGTGCCAATAAACTGTCGGATCCTGCTCTGTTGTTCATTACCGTAATCCCTCCCATCTATCCTTGTTAGCGGCTTGCCGCTTGTGCGGTTGCCGAAGTATAGACCGACCGGAGCGGATACACCCGTATTGTCCGTAACATAGCTTCGCCGCCTATCGCGTACAACTCGATGCGATCCGTGCCGCCAAGAGGGAACAGCTGGTCCGTCATAACGAGTCCGCCTTCGTCCGCAAACACTTCAATGGATGAACGATCAAGCCATAGACGCAGCTTAATCCGCCCTTCCTTAGCTTCCAGCGGAGCTGAATGCCTGCATGCGAATTCATCATGAAAGTCGATATGGCCCGAATTTGTACGGTCGATGAACAGCTCGGCCGATGCTGCGTTATAACCTACAACCGTTTTCTTATCTCCTGATTTGAACTTAAGACCGATTTCAGTCGCCATCATCAGCTCGATTTCAACTTCGATCTCCAGAAGCCCGCTAATTCCGACAAGCTGTAAGCCTTCCGCGCTCAGCAGTTCGCCAGAGCGTTCAATACCTTGCAGCCGGAGCTGCCGGTAGCCGTCTAACTCGTTTTGCATGAGACGAACCCCTTGCGGCTCCTTCCTCAAGGACAGTTTGCGCACAAGAGTCATCGCTCCGCGCCATTCACCGGTCGGGATCAAATTGGCGTATTTCCAATTGTTCATCCAACCGATAAACAGCCTCTCCGATTCGTTGCCCGGGGCGTCGGACCAGGTTACACCCGCGTAATTGTCGCGGCCGTGATCCACCCAAAGGACTGTGTCCGGCGTATTCTCGTTCGTAAACGTCGTCCCGTCAAAGCTGCCGACAAAATACTGCGTACGGGAGCCCTCCGGACAAGTCGGATCATCGCCAATGCTTACAATCATAACCCAGCGCGAAGCTTCGTTCTCACCTTCCACCGGCAGCTCGAACAAATCCGGGCATTCCCACACTCCGTCATGAGATCCTTCCTGCGCCCCGAACTCGCTTGCGAACGTCCAGGACTTCAGATCGGGCGAACGGTACAAGAACAGCCGGTCACCCGCAGCTAGTACCATTACCCAACTGCTTGATAGTTCATGCCAGAACACTTTCGGATCGCGAAAATCCTGGAACCGCTCGTCGATAAGCACCGGATTGCCCTCATAGGGGCTCCATGTGCGCCCATTGTCCTTGCTGTAAGCGATGCTTTGCCGCTGACCTATCGAATCCGCTTGCGTATAGATGGCGACAAGACCTGGACCTCCGTCGAAGAAGCCGCTTGTATCGTTCCAATCGACAACCGCGCTGCCCGAGAAGATCGCACCTTTCTGGTCAGGGAACAGCGCTATCGGCAAATGCTCCCAATGAATAAGATCCCGGCTCACCGCATGCCCCCAATGCATCGGTCCCCACACCGAGCTGTCCGGGTGATACTGATAGAACAAATGGTACTCTCCCTCGAAATAGACCATTCCGTTCGGATCGTTCATCCAATTGGCAGGTGGGGTGAAATGATACTGCGGTCGCAGAGGATGTTCAGTGTTATGCTTCATAGGTTTCTCTCTCCTCTAATCCTTAATCAGTAAAACAACCGGCCGGATACAACCCGCGAAATCAATAGGCTCCGTCCGATCCGGTTGCTAAACTCCTCTTTATTTCTGTGCTGTGTTGTAACGGTCAAGAGCCGTCTGATAAATCTCCATCAGTTGATCTAGGCCCATGTCCTGTACCGTTTTCACATACGTATCCCATGCTTTGTCATTCATGCCATCTACGATAAATTTAGCGCGCTGTGTATTCACAAATTTGATAAGTTCCGGTTCGATTTGGTTGATTTGATCTAATTCCTCAGGCTCGAAGAAGATAGTCGGATAATTCTCCTTCTCCATGTACGGCTCATAGTATTTCTCCAGATCCATTTTCCGCTGCTTAGCACGCGGCTCCATGTCGACAATTGTTTTGAAGTGCTCCGCCGTGATGACGCCGGCTCCGTTCGGAGCGACCTTCTGACGGAATTCACCCATCGATATACCTTCCTCAAGGGGAAGGTTTACAAGCTTGCCGTTTGCATCCTTCTCATAGATGATGCCGATCGGGCCCCAGTGGATTTGCGCGGCCATATACGGCTCATATTGCTGGTCGATCCAGCGCATTGTTACTTCCGGATGCTCGTTCTCGCTCGTAATGACAAATGCGTTTCTTCCCGGTCCTCCACCGTTGCCTCGACCGATCGTTTTCTTGCCGGTTGGGCCGGTGAGCGGCGGCACAAGCGCATAGTCAGCAGCCCGGTCCGTTCCAACAACTTCCTCGACCTCCCACCAAACATAGGAGCCAAGCGTAGACTCTGGCGTCTTGCCTTTTGCAAGGTACTGCGGCGCATCCTGCGTGAACGATTCCGGATCGATCAGCCCTTGCTTATACCATTTCTCGTTGAAATACTGCAATGCTTCCTTATATTCCGGCTGGGTAGCCGTGAAAATGACTTTACCGTCGCGCACGATACGATGCTCGAGATTGTCCGGCATGCCGAAGGCGCCGAACAGGCCTGCGATGTCCATACACCATTGCATATGCATGAAGCTAAGCGGAATTTCGTCAGCTATACCGTTGCCATTCGGGTCCTGCGTCTTGAACGCAAGCAACGCTTCTGTATATTCGTCGAGCGTCTCCGGGAATTTCAGCCCTAACTTTTCGAGCCATTTCGTGTTAATAACGTGGAAGAACGGATTCGTGCCGAGCTCGTTCTCCTCCCATGTAGGCAAACCGTAAATATGGCCGTCCGGCGCAGTGATCGACGCTTTGATGTCAGGGCGTTCCTCAAGCAGTTTTTTCAGATTCGGCGCATATTCGTTGATCAAATCTTCAAGCGGAA
This sequence comes from Paenibacillus praedii, assembly GCF_049725345.1. Taxonomy (NCBI): domain Bacteria; kingdom Bacillati; phylum Bacillota; class Bacilli; order Caryophanales; family Paenibacillaceae; genus Paenibacillus; species Paenibacillus praedii. The sequence continues at coordinate 99,454 of NZ_JBMWAM010000011.1, forward strand.
TGATTGTGCCGTCTTGGCCGTACGTGATTAATTCATAATCGGAAAATTGCGAGTTATAAAAGGCGTCCGGCAAATCGCCGCTGGCTAGAAGCAGATTTTTCTTCTCTGCATAGTCAGTGTCTGGAATGTTATTCCATTCAATATGAATGTTTGTATCGGTTTCCAGACGCTTGAAAATTTCCATTTCATTATATTCCGGAGCAAGCGGAGCTTTCGGTGACACCATCGTCAGCGTCAATTTCTCGTCGACGATCGGCAGTCCATCCTTGCGGACGCCAGCGTCCTCAGTCGCTGCGCTATTCGATCCGTTATTCGCGTTCCCTTGCTTGTTGCCGGTATTCGATTCATTTCCTCCGCTGCAAGCGGATAACATCAGGCTTGCAGCCAGAAGAACGCTGACTGCAACAGAACCTTTCTTTTTCATTGAAATGATCCTCCCTTTATATTCTTGTTTTTATCTATCATCATCCAGGTTCGTCTTCCGCGGTTTCAACGAATCCCGGCGATAACCGAGAGTTTAGCCTTTGATGGAACCAATCATGACCCCTTTGACAAAATAGCGCTGCAGGAATGGATAGAGGATGAGCAGCGGCAAGCTTGCGATAATAATGACGCCGTATTTGATGAGCTCGGTTACCCGAAGCTTCGCGGCGTACGATTCAACGTCGATCATCATGCTGGAATTGACCTGGTTCTGCACCAAAATATTCCGGAGCACAAGCTGCAGCGGGTATTTCGACTCCTCATTCAAATAAATCATGGCGTCGAAAAATCCATTCCAGAAGCCTACGACGTGATACAGTACCATGACCGCGATAATCGGTTTCGACAACGGCAGCACCATTCGCAGGAAAAACCGTGTGTTCGAACAACCGTCGATGAAGGCGGCTTCACGCATTTCATCGGGAATCGTGCTCTGGAAGAAGGTTCGTACAATGATAATATTAAATACGCTGCCTGCTCCTGGTACTACAAGCGCCCAGATCGTGTTGATCATGTTCAGATCCTTAATCAGTAGATAAGTCGGGATTAGCCCGCCGCCGAAAAACATCGTGAACATAAAGAACCACATGACCGCGTTTCGGCCGACAAGATCCTTGCGGGCAAGCGGATAAGCGGCCATCAGCGTCACCGTTACACTGATAGCGGTGCCGACAATGGCATAGAGAAGTGAATTCCCGTAGCCTACCCAGATATGCCGATCCGCGAATATACGCTCGTAGCCGTCCAAAGTGAAACCTTTAGGCAGTAGCCATACAGCACCCGAATAGATGAGATTCGGGTCGCTAAACGAGGCGATGAGCACGAAATACAGAGGATAAAGAATAAGCAGCATGCCGATCGTCAGAAACGAATAATTTAAAACGTCGAACAGGATGTCGCCTTTTGTTTTGCGAGATAGCAGCGTGTTCATCAGTCCCACTCCCTTACCATAAACTTGTTTCCGTCAGCTTCTTGGCAACCCGATTTACGGTAACCAGCAGCACAACGTTAATGACGGAATTGAACAATCCGATCGCAGCGGAGAAGCTGTATTGAGCCTTCTGTATGCCGAGCTCGTAAACGTAGGTCGGAATAATGTTCGATACCGCATAGTTCAAATCGGATTGCATCAGATACGCCTTCTCAAAGCCAACGCTCATGACATTGCCCATCGCCAGCACTAATAAAATAACGATCGTCGGCAAGATGCTAGGGATATCGACATGCTTAACGCGCTTCCATTTACTTGCCCCGTCCATGACGGCCGCCTCATGCAGCTCGGGATTGACTCCGGCTAACGCGGCCAAATAGATGATCGTGGCGAAGCCCGTCTCCTGCCAGATGCCGGACAAGATGTACAGCGGGCGGAACCAGCCTTCGTCTGCCAAGAATAGAACCGGTTCTCCTCCGAAAAATGTAATGATATGGTTTACGATGCCGCTATTCGGCGAGAGGAATACGCCTAGCATACCGACCAGCACGACTGTCGATATAAAATGCGGAGCGTAGATAACCGTCTGCACGAATTTTTTGTACCGCTTCGCCAACATCTGATTCAGCATTAACGCCACTATAATGGGTACCGGGAAGCTGAATACGAGCGAATACAAGCTGAGAAGAATCGTATTCTCCATAATCGGCCAGAAGTTATAAGATTCAAAAAAACGGATAAAATGCTCGAAGCCGACCCATTCGCTCCCCCATATGCCTTTGCTCGCCCGGAAATCCTTGAATGCGATCTGCACTCCGTACATTGGGTAATACCTAAATACCAAGTAAATCGCTACGGCCGGCAGCAGGAACAGGTACAGCTCGTAATTTTGCCGGATCTTCACCCAAGTGCGATTACCTTCGGCAGCCTTTGCGCCCCTTTTCTCCTCTTGCGCGTAACGTTCTGACGCCCCCATGTGTGATTCCACCTTCCACTCTTGCGTAATCGTTTACGTAATCTTGACATTTTACCTAAACTCTATAAATTTTTATTGGTGTTTCACCATTAAAACGATTACGTAATCGTTTATATGAATTATAAGCGCTTCCATAAAACACAGTCAAGATATTTTTTAGCGAAAAAAAAGACAGTCAGCACGACTGCCTGACTATCAGTTTTCCGGACAACCGATGCTGTGACAACGGTGCATTGGCATTGTCAATCCGCTCCAGCATTACCTCGGCTGCCTTCACGCCAAGGTCAAAAGCTGGCTGCTCTATAACGGTTAGCGGCGGTGTCGTTACCCTCGTCCATTGAAATTCATCGTATGCGACAACCGCAATTTCATCCGGAACCTTAATTTGATTCTCCTGCATGTAAAACATGGCACCCATGGCCATAACATTATCTGTCGCAAATATAGCAGTAGGCTTATGCGCAAGCAGCGATTCGGTCAGCTTATAGCCACTTTCGAGCGACACTTCCCCGGTGCAGACGAGCCCCGCTTCCGCAGCCAGACCCGCTTCCGCCAAGGCTTCCAGGTAGCCGCCAAACCGCTCTTCCGTCGTCGTAAGCGTATTTGGTCCGGACAAGTAAGCTATCCGTTTATGGCCTTTGCGGATTAGCATCTCCACAGCATCTCTTGAGACGGTTCTATTGTCGACGACGACGCTGTCCCTGTCGTTGTTATTCGGCACCCTGTCCACATAAACGACAGGATAATCGCCGAATAATTGCTCGTAATCCGTTTCTCTGCTTGAAGGGGCCATGATGAGACCGTCGATCATTTGTGAACCGAGCATGCTGATCTCTTCCTTCTCGAACTCTTCTTCCTCATGCGAGTCGCTAAGCATAAGATGGTACTGATTCTGCTTCAATACACTTTGAATACCTGCCGCGACAGACATAAAAAAATGATTCGACGTCTCGCTGGCAAGAATCGGAGCCAGAAACGCGATGACATATGACTTCCGGCTCCTTAAGGAGCGGGCGACGAAATTGACCCGGTAGTTAAGCTCCTCCATCGCACGAACAACCTTCTGTTTCGTATCTTCGGATACAAACCTGGTGCCATTAATGACATGCGACACGGTTGCGGTCGAGACATTTGCATGCTTGGCTACGTCTTTTATACTTATGTTCTTGTTTTCGCTCATACCATTTCACACCTATGCTAACGTTATAAGTTATGCTTACAGACGCGAATATGCGTGCGTAAACGTTTACTTAACTTTACTGTATGAGAACCGGCTCATTTTGTCAATTCTTAACTTTTAATGAAAATACGATACGTGCAATAGTTCCTCCAGTACATCATCCAAAGTAGACAACCCTAAAGTTCTCTTAACTTTGCAATATCTTCATCTGTCCGGTTGCCATGAATCTCAATGTTTGCAAGTTCTTCCTCAATTTGATTGTACTCATCCTCCGTAAGCTCTACTTCGTCTGCCCCCAGATTTTCCTGAATGCGTTCTAGCTTCCGTGAACCGGGAATAGGTACGATAAAAGCTTTTTTATGTAGCATCCACGCCAGAGATATCTGTGCCGGTGTAGCTTTCCTTGATTCTGCAAACCGGGTAATCAAATCCAGCAACGGCTGATTTGCGATTATGTTATCCCGATCGAAGCGAGTGATGACCCTTCTCACATCGTCCCCCTCATATTTGGTATCTTTGCTGATTTTCCCAGATAAAAATCCACTGGCTAGAGGCGAAAACGGAACAAAGCCGATACCTAGTTCTTCACAGGTAGGGATAACATCTTTTTCGAACATTCGCTCCATGATGGAATACTCACTCTGAATGGCGGTCAGCGGCGTCACAGCATGGGCACGTCTAATTTCTTCCTCTGTTGCTTGGGACTGTCCCCAGGCAAGAATTTTCCCTTCCTTGATAAGTTCACCCATACTGAATGCTATTTCTTCCACGGGAATATCCTTATTCACTCTATGCTGATAATACAGGTCAATATGGTCTGTCCCGAGTCTTTTCAAGGAAGCTTCCACGTGAGTCCGTATCTGCTGCAACGTCGTCTCTTTTGAAGTAGTAGCGCTATCTTTTACAATTTTAAACTTGGTGGCAAGGATAATTTTGTCCCGGATGGGTTTTAGAGCTTCCCCCACTAGTTCTTCATTGGAACCACTACCATATCCTTCGGCGGTGTCAAAGAAGGTGCAACCCAAATCATACGCCTGACGGATTAGTCGGATCGACTCGTTTCTGTCCGGTCCACTGCCGTATCCGTGACTGAACCCCATGCAACCCAAACCAATCGACGAAACCTCTAAATCTCTTATAAAACGTTTCTTCATATCATTCACCCTTTCTATTTTCTATAGGCAAAATTTACAGCGCTCGTGCAACAAATACACATTGATGTATTAGGTAACATCTGTGTATAATTATAAAAAGAAATTAAATGTGCTTCAATTCCTAAATGACCATGATTCGTGTATTAGTGCACAAATCAATTAATATTGTATTATTACTTTTAAGAATGTTTGGTGATGATCATAATGTCCAAGGTGGATAGAAGAATACTCAAATCTCAAGAAGCGATAAAAAAAGCTGTTGTTGAACTGATGTCTGAAAAAAAATTTGATAACATTACGGTACAAGAAATTTCCGACAGAGCAAATCTTAGCCGGAAAACCTTCTATCTTCATTACCTAGATAAATTTGATTTACTGGATAAGCTCATTGAGGAACATATCGACGAACTTCGAGAAATTTGTGAACCTGCATCTGACATGAATGCTGTAGAGGGCAATATCAGCTGGTTCGAGTACTTTGAACGAAATCATGTCTTCTTTTCAGCCATGCTTGCCAGCAAAGGAGCCCCCTTCTTTCGTAGTCGGTTCCTTAAGTTTGTCGTTGAGGATATTAAGAATAGTTGGGATATGATGGAGGGACAGAAGAGTGGTGTAAACGAAGATGTTATTCTTCAATTTTTCGCGCCTGCTTACGTGGGGATCGTGGAATGGTGGTTTACAAATGGCATGCCCTATCCCCCTCAAGTCATGAATAAGCAGGTAGGGATTCTGTTAGAGAAGAACCTATCCTAGTGATCTTCACGTCGTGAAAATAAGGAGCAGCTGCCTAAGCAGACTGCTCCTCCTTGTTTCATATTTATCACTTTTTTTCAGTCAACTCGATTCGATAGGAAGAGAGTCCACATTCAAAGACTCTCCTTTATTTTTCAACAAATGTTTCACAAAATAAGTGAAAAGAAGCAAGGAAACTACAACCGACCCGGCGCTGACCGCGAACAACACCTGGTAGCTTGAGTACTGAGGTATCCAGCCCAGCATGATCGCACCCAGCCCTATACCAAGGTCATTAGCAGTCGTAATCGTGGCGTTGGCGACCCCTTTGCGGTCCGGACGGGCCAGAAGTATCGTCGCCGATTGAAAAGCCGGTTGCGCGGAACCGAAGCCGATACCATATAGAACAGCCGATACCAGGACGCCGATCAATCCGGTAGAGAGGCTCAGGACAATCAATGCACAAATCGTAATGACAAGTGAAGGCACAATGACAACCATCTCGCCGTAGCGATCGGAAAGTTTTCCTGAAAGGGGACGGCTGAGTGCAAGCGTTGCAGCAAAGGTCAGAAAGAATGTGCCGGGATTGACCTGGATCGAGCTTGCGAACAGCGGAACAAAGGTGGTAATGCCCCCATAAGCGATGAACAGAAAAAAGACCGACGCCGCAAGTGGCAAGACAGATTTTTCGTACAATTCGATTCTTCTTGCGCCCGTTTGCGGCCGAAAAGGAATTTTTGCACCAAACGTCAGGAGCAGCGCTGCTGCAGAGAGGACGACGGCGAATAAAAACAAAGTGCTGTATGAATGGTTCTGTGTCACCCAGATACCGAGCATCGGGCCGATCGCCATAGCCAGGGTCATGGACGTGCTAAACCACCCCATTCCTTCGCCGCGGCGGGCAGCCGGGATCGTATCCGTAATCGACGTGATCATGGCGGTGGTGGAAAGCGCCCAGCTCAACCCGTGCAAGATTCGGAGAGCTATAAGAACGACAATTCCACCGGCCCAGTTATACATATACATTGCGAAGATAAAAAGAAGCAGCCCCCAGACGATAAACGGCCGCCTGCCGATCCGCTCCAGCAGCCCGCCGACGAGCGGCCGAAAAAAAACGGCGGACAACGCAAACGCGCCCATCGCCAGACCAACTTGCGATTCGTTTCCGCCCATCTGTTTGATGAACGGAGGTAATGTCGGATAAAGCATATAAAAAGCGACAAATAGGAACAAGTTTCCGATCGTCATGAGAACAAATGGTTTCGTCCATAAGCGTTCCAGTATCATTCCTCCTCGGGAGCAGGTTGACTTTACTCCTCGTAGCTTCTTTGCTCCTTCTCTTCTGACTTCCTGTTGAATGCTCTTACGCTCATTACAGGTGACCAACGATGCGGTGAGGTACATACGGTTCTTCCAACGACACAATTTCTTCTGGTGTCAGTTTTATCGATTGAGCGGCTACCGCATCCTCGAGATGCGAAATTTTCGTCGCGCCGACAATGGGAACGGTTACCGGGTCTTTCTGCAGCAGCCAGGCAAGTGCGATTTGGGCGCGCGGAACGCCGTATTTTTCTGCGATAGCCGCAACCTGATCGATGATCAATCGATCGGTAGCTGCAGTCGCATCGTATTTCTGTTTCACAATTTGATCGGTTTCAGATCGATGTGTTTTTTCCTGCGGATCCTTTGTTAGCCTTCCTCCTGCAAGTGGGCTATAGGGAATCACACCAATTTTTTCAGCCTTGCATAGCGGAAGCATCTCTCTCTCTTCTTCACGGTAGATGAGGTTTAAATGATTCTGCTCAGTTTGATTCCCCACTTTCCAATGATCATTTCATTGTTTAATACCTTTAAATAAATCTAAAACCGATTAAATAACCAACATATGATTATTATTATTGAAAGTGACATCGCTTACAATGGTCAAATGAACTCGTTTTGTTTCTTTATGAACAAAACAAACAAAATCGTTAATAATTCAAGAAAGTTTGGTGACCCACAGAATGTCCAAAGTAGATACGTGACGAACGAGTAGACTTATTGGAATGGGACTGCCCAGAGCACTCCATCTTCGTACCGATCTACCCCGGTCCAAATCTGAGTAAACGTGATCTTCAACATCGGATCTATCCGTATCTCCTGCGTAACTATGTAGATTCATCTCTGAATAAAGCAAAAGGGCAGCCATTCCGGCTGCGCTATTGTTTTTTGCTTAATACCTCACCACAACAACCAAATAAATGATTAAAACCAATGCCATACAGCCTGCGAATTTGTAGTTGGGTGCGGCTATCTCGAACACTGATTTCTTGAGTAAACCTGAGAGCAAGTTGTTCACGGCCGAAGCCGGCGATACGGGATTGGATAATGCCCAACTACCCAAAAGCAATACCGCAAAATAAATTGGACTTATTTGTATACTCACAGGATCAATGCCTCCTGCAAGCATTGTCACAGGCACAATGGGATGAAGGCCAATTATTGACGTGCCTGCAATCAAAAGTATGGTTAGCAACGAAAATGTGAGTGAGATCGGCAACGGAATAAGGTCAAGGAGGCTCGGAACCTTGGAGCCGAGATTTGTAACCCCAATCGAACCGCTAAAAAAACCAGCAGCCAAAAAAAGCGTAATCTCCTTTTGCAGGGCAGGCACAGTGACCATTACATGATTACTAATTCCCTGTTTATATACGACCATTGCCCCCTTGGACATGCACCAGAATAAAGGGAATAAAACCGAGGCAATGCAGATTAAAATCACCATTGGCAGTTCGATCATTCGCTCCAAAGCTAAAATGACAATAATGGCAGCGATTAAATAAATACCAAGTTCGAATGGAAATCTTGCTTCCGTCTTCTCTACCTCCGGTTGCTCGATTCCTTCTAGCTTCGCATCCTGCAGCTCCCGAAGATCGACGATCCAGCTTACAACCAGGCTAATGAACGCCAATCCCAGCATATAAGGCAGTACGGACGACCAGGGCAGACTGAGCGTTGAAGTCACTAACGTCATAGCGGCAAAATAAGGGGACCACAGAATCGCCCCCGCAAAGCCGCGGTTAAGTGCATTAGCAAGCACCTTGCTCATCCTTGGATGCGGATCTACGAAGACCATTTGATACACGACAGGTATCGAGCCCACGTTAATAAATACGCCCATGATTTGAGTAAGCATCTGCGTTCCAATAAATAATGCGGTCTTGCTGCGCAGCTTAGCTTCGTAAAACCTCTTCAATGCTGCAATGTAATGGGGAATGCGAACCGGAATCCCAAATAACGGGGCGAATAAGAATAGAGTTACGATAGTTACATTTATCGCGGCCGATTCAAACCAAACTGTAGCCTCCGCTCGCTGAACCGCAAGAAGGACAACCCCGGCAGCGACAAAGAAGATCGTGAGCCATAGCGTCATCCCTTTCAGTTTGGGCAACAAAAATGCGATTGCAGCAAACACTAGGGCTCCCAGAAGAAAGGACAGCATCTCAAGCTGAGCCAACTGCAGAGCAATATAAACAGCGGCAATGGAGAAAATGAGCACCCTCTCCATTGCCGACTTTACTGCGGATGTCATTCGATCCGCCCTCTTTCAATCATCTTAATCGAATTGCCAGCAGCTTAGGCTGAGGTTCCCGTATTGGTAGCTGCGGTGTAGAAGCTTCGCTTTTCGATTGGCGTCGCCCGTTCCCATAACTAGAAGAAGCGGAATGAAGTGTTCACTCGTCGGTACGGCATCTTGGGCATGGGGAGCAAGCTCACGATATTGAAACAAGGCTTCCGTATCCCAAGACTCTAGTTTAAGCTGGATCCAGTTGTCGAACTGCTCCGCCCACTCATCAATCCCTTCGGACTGCCAGTTTAACCTTCTTAAATTATGAACGGTTCCCCCGCTTCCAATGATAAGAATATCGTGCTTCCGAAGCTCCGCGAGCGCTTTGCCGATTTGATACTGCTGTTCATTAGTCAGATAACGGTTGACGGACAGAGCAACGACTGGAATATCGGCATCTGGATATAGTAGTTTTAGGACTGCCCACGCTCCGTGATCCAAACCCCTTTTCTCATTACGAACGTTCTCAATACCATGCTTTGTAAACAACGATTGAATTTGCTCCACTAGTAAGCGTTCGCTCTTCGCCGGATAAGTCATCTGATAAAGCTCGTCTTGGAAGCCGCCAAAATCATAAATGGTCTCGTACGTATCAGCGGCGCTAACCGTTTGTACCGATTCCTCCCAATGAGCGGAGAAGAGTACAATCGCTTTCGGTCTTGGCGTATGGTCTTTAAACTGCTTGAGCAGTTTTGTATATTCATTATCCTCAAGCACGATTGATGGTGCGCCGTGCGCGAAAAAATAGGATGGCATCATAGGTCTTCTCACTCCTTACTTATATTTTGATTTCGGCATCCTTCTTAAGCCAATTCAGAAAATCAAGTTGGTTTTCTTCAGATACCCCATGATCAGTCGGATATAGTTTAAAGGTTACGTGCTCTGTATGGTCTTTTAAATAAGCAGCAGTCTCATGCCCGATCCGAACAGGAAATACCGCGTCATACTCCCCATGCGATACAAATACCGAAACTTCCTTCATGCTCCGAAGTGAGTACTCCGTCTTCACAAATTCAGGGATATATCCGTTCAACGCTACGACGCCTTTTAACTTCTCTCCCATCGTAAGCGCAAGCGTCATGGAGAGAATTGCACCTTGGCTAAAACCGAGTAAATAACGTTTATCCGGATCGATCGGATACTTATCCGTAGCATATAGAATAAATGCTTCGAGCTTCGTAACTGCTTCGTCAAACATCTCACGAATCGGATTACCAAGGCTTTTTAAGTCGTAATACTGATATCCGGCGCCAAGCGGTAGATTGCCGCGTACACCTATGATGATGAATTCTTCGGCTAACGGAGCGACTAGGCCAAACATATTTCGTTCATTTGAGCCCTTGCCATGCAAGGTAAAAATGACTGGATACTTCTTGCCATGCTCAATCTTAGGCGGCATGTGAATGTCATATTGATAAATCGGATTCATCTTTCTCCTCCTTCATTCGCAAGTTATGCGCTGCGCTTGTTCTTAATAAAGCGGTCAACTGATATCCGCGTTTGATCCGCAACTACCAGATACAACAAAACTAAGATAAATCCAAGATCAAGCTCATAGCCCGCCATTTGACCATTACCAAGAAGTCCAACCGACAGTTTCACTGTTACAATTGCACCGATGAGAATAGCAATGAGCAAAACTGACACATAGCGAGTAAACAAACCTACAATCAACATGATTCCACCAATTAATTCAACAAACGTTACGATATATGCCAAGAATCCAGGAATACCAATAGAGCTAAACCATCCTTCTACATTACTAAGTCCCATCTGAAACTTGTCTACCGCATGGAATACGAATATGATGCCCAGCACCACTCGCATAATAATCGAAACAACAGCTGATTTTGTCATTCGTCTCTCTCCTCCAAAATATTAGTGATAAGAATATAGTTTTTATATGTGTAATTTAGCTTAGTTCACATTGACTTGTCAACAATAAAGTTGATAGTATGAAATAAAGTTACGTATTACAAATATTATAGGGGTGTGAACTGATGGATATTGGCTCGACAATACGAGCGATCCGGAAGCGAAAAAATATCACTATCGCTCAAATATGCGAAGCGAGCGGGCTGTCCCAAGGCTTTATGAGCCAAGTTGAAACAAATAAGACGTCCCCTTCGATCGCAACGCTGGAGAGCATTGCGCAAGCATTAAAGGTCCCTTTAGCCTATTTGCTTTTGAAGAAAGAAGAACGCATGCAAATTGTCAGAAAGGAAGAACGGCGTATCACAACCAGCGGCACCGAGCATCTCAGGGTGGAGCATTTGAGTGCCACAAAGAACGTAAGAATGATGATTGTCGAGTTTCCTCCAGGCGCTTCGACTGGTGATGCTCCCCATGCGCATGAAGGTGAGGAAACCCATGTAATTATTAAAGGGAAAATATATGCGGAACAAGGTGAAGACTGGGGAGAATTCGTGGAAGGCGATTCCTTCAGTTGGAATGCTTGCACGCCTCATCTGGTGCGAAATATAGGTGAGGATACGGCAATAGTGCTGATTTCCATTTATACTGAGAATGAGAATGCACAGAATCTCATCTAAGCCAACAGCCCGCAATCAGGCCGATTGCGGGCTGTTTTTATAACCGTTGATACAATGGCAGTGTAAAATTGATTTACTGTGCAGCGACAAATTAAAGCAAGCCCTTCTCTTTCAAGTTCAGATAGCTGACAGTGGCAGTCTCGATACCAGTTAGGTTGCGGAGCTGGTCCTGCTCGACAGTCATCCATTCAACTCCGATTTCCTTTGCCGCATCAATAGACTCCTTAATTTTTACTACACCCGTACCGACCGCTGTCCACTTTCCGATCTCGTCGGTACCATAGATGTCTTTCAAATGGATGGCCGGTACTCGGCCCGCCATCTTTTGAAGGATGTGTGCCGGATCGGCGCCGCCAATAGTAATCCAGGCGACATCCAGACGGAAATAGAGATTTTGGGGATCCGTGTGCTCTGCTAAAATATCCAACGAGTAAACGCCGTTGAATGTTTTTTGAAACTCATGAGCATGGTTGTGGTAGCAAAATCTCAACCCCTCAGCTGTAAAACGTGCGCCGGCTGCATTGTACAATTCAGCATCGCGAAGCAGCTGCTCCCGTGTATCTGCAACGTCCCACCAGAAGGTGACATCCCTCGTTTGTAACGAGAGGGCTTCTCTAATTACTTTATCAAGTTCCTTATCGTTGCGCAGTTGTTCCTTGTTGACACTGTGCGTCGCAACTTGGAGTCCCAATTCGTGGAATCGCGCTACATTAGCCTTTATATCTCCTTTGAGCAGCTCATCTCCACCTTCGATCCCCTCATAACCGATCTCAGCTACACGCTGCATGGTACCCCAGAAGTCCTGTTTCGCTTCTTCGTGAACGATTCCGATTAAACCAAGTTTAGGTCTCGACATAGTTAGGTTCGCGCTCCTTATTTAGTAAATTGGCCGTTCTCAAGCATAGTGATGAATGGGCTGTCTGTTACGCCGGTAAGCGGCAGCTCCACGCGTGCATTTCGGCGTACCGACTCATAAACAGCAAAAATAATTTCCGAGGCGCGAAGTGCCTTTTGATGCGAAACCTCAGGTTCTTCGCCTGTCTCCAAACAGTCGATCGCATGATGGACATAGCCTTTCATCTGATCGGACATCGAGGATAATTCCATCTCAGGCTTCCAAGACGGATCCTCGTAGTTGACACCTCTGACAATTTGCCCGTCCCACATAACTTCGATAAAGCCCTCGGTGCCGATCACTCGGACTCCGGCCCAGATCTTCGTCATATCCTGAGTTGGTTCCCATGTATCGATGGAACCGGAATAGAGATTGGCATGGACGCCGTTAGCGAATACGATTTGTCCTGACGCACCGCATTCTGAAGATACATTAAACCAGTTATATATTTCGGTGGTATCTACGGCTCCAAGCACCCATTTCGCTGAGGTTTCATCAAGATAGCTTATGGCCTGGTCAAAAGTGTGGATGCCGCAATCCAGCAAATTTGGCGGCGAATATAAATCCATTCGAAGCACTTGTCCGATTTTTCCTTCCTTTATTAGGCGCCGTACAGTTTGATTCCCCTTTGCAAAACGGCGTTGAAGAGAGAATGTCAGCTGGCAGCCCGTCTCTTCGGCGATCCGTCCCATCTCTTGGCATTCTCCCCAGGTCGCCGACATCGGCTTCTCACACAGTACTGCTTTAACTCCGGCTTCCGCACAATCACGAAATACCGGTAAATGCAGAGGAGTCCATAGACAAATTAGAACCACGTCAGGCTTCTCCTTCGCCAGCATTTCCTTGTGGTCCGTGTAGATTTTTGCTTGAAATCCAAATTCGGCATTCAGCATTTCGGCCGATGCGGTTGAGATATCGGACAATGCGACAACCTCACACCTGCTGTCGACTTGTACGCCGATCGCGTGTTCTTGCGCACGTTTGCCACAGCCGATAAAAGCTACTCGATAGACGGATGGTGTGTTCACTTCGAAATCCTCCCCTTCATTCTCTTTCTTCCATTATTCTTATTCCACTCTTTTTTGAACAGAATCGCGTATCACCAATTGTGTTGGGAATTTATAAAGTTGATCAACCTCTTTACCTTCTAGAACCTGAAATAACAAATGGGCGGCCAACGCACCGCGTTCGTATTTAGGCTGCATAACTGTCGTGAGAGAAGGCTGGACATACTGGGCCAATTCAATATCGTCAAAACCAATTACCGAGACATCGGACGGCACTTTGATACCATGCTCCTTGAACGCTTTCATTCCGCCGATTGCCATTTCGTCGTTGGCATACATAATGCCGGTTGGCAATTTTCCTTGCGCAATAAGCATTTTGGTCATACTATAGCCGTTATCCCTGTTAAAAACCCCAAATTGGTGCAATTGTCCATTCCAATCCAATCCATGCTTTCGTAATGCGCTTTCATATGCGTTAACCCGCATCTTATGAAGACGATCTACCGCTTTACCTCCTACATAAGCAATATCCCGGTGTCCTTGTTCGATTAGATATTCCGCCGCCATGTAGCAGCCTTCTTCGTTATCGACTTCAATGCTCACAACAAATTCGTTTTCTACTTTCCGGTCTAGCAGAATGATTGGAAATTCTTTTCTGGCTGATTGCATAATAATGTCTTCGCTAATATTGTAGGCCAGTACGATGGCGCCATCGACCCGCTTCTCCGTCAAAAATTTGACTGCGGTGGACGATTCCTCACCCATCGAGCTGCACGCCAGCAAGTCATAGCCTTTGGACAATGTAACTTCCTGAATGCCTTTCACCAATTCCGAATAATGCGGGCCAGCCAAATCCGTCACGATAAGCGCGATCGTACGCGTGCTGTTTTTTTTCAAATCGGAAGCGATTCCGTTTTTCTGATAATTCAATTCACGAGCGGCTTCTAAAATTTTTTGTTTCGTATGATTGCTTACTTTTGAGTTATTATTCAAGGCGTACGAGACCGTCGATATCGATACACCTGCCATTTTAGCGACATCTTTAATCGTAGCCATTTCTGTCTTGTCTCCCCACACTTCCGAATCAGGGAAATCCCTCGTCCGAAATTAATGTTTTTCTTTCTCAAGCGTAAACAATCCTTAGAATTATTGGAGAAGGGAGCTATGAACATAGCTCCCTTTCGGCTTCATTACGTCAGTTGCTAGATTCAAAATTGGTAAGTTGTGTTTGTACTTCTGCAATGACCTTATCAATTCCTGCTGCTTCCAGCTGTTTTCTATAATCAGCCACCGCTTCTTTTGGATCTTTGCTTGTTTTTCCGAGCATAAGCTGCATACCTAGTTGTGAATTTACGTTAGAAATAGCTGCAATCTCCGTCGTCACCTTCGATGAGTCGAAGCTAAATCCCATATACGGATCATTGATGGAGACTTTATCCCATTCCGCATACAAAGTGTTACGAACCGGGTTTTCAGTATCCATGATCAAATTATATTTATCATTCCGTAGGGACCATGCTGCAAAACCTCCGCCGTCGACTTTTTCATCAAAACCGGTCGGCGTTTTCTTAACTCCATCTTCAATGATGTACTGACGCCCTTCTATGCCATACTGAATCAGATTGTAATATTCCGGATCGGTCATGAACTTTTCAATTGCCATCAAAGCACGTTCCGGGTTTTCAGAATTTGAGCTGATAACGGTGGAGTTCTCTACGCCCATTTTCCGTTTAATTTTCTTGCCTGCTTCAGAGAACGTATAGAAATAAGGATCCGATTCTGGCTGTGCTTTCATGTCCGTTCCATACTTGCCAATCCAGTCCTGCGCATGAGTAAGATATCCAGCCGAGTTTGCTGCTCTAAAGTTAGTCCCGGCATCGACTTGCGAGGACAGGATGTCTTTTGGCCAGTATCCTTTATCCGACCACTCGCGCATTTTCACAGCCCAATCTTCGAACTCTTGGGTGAATGCTGGGTGGAATACGGTTTTATAATCTTCCGGGCTTTTCGTAACGAGATTAAGCTCCGTTAGAGATACGCCAGGCGCGTTCAGCCACATATCCGTCGTATCGACCAGCATTCTATACATGTTAAAGGCGTCGTTTGCATTGCCATTGATTGGCGGATAGGACTCGTTCGCCAATACATTGTCCATGTATTTCTCCATTTCTTCAATGGTGCTGATTTTCTCCATGCCGTACTTTTTCAGCAGGTCGGAGCGGTAGCCAAAACCAGCGGGTGTGTACTCACTGTACAAAGAAGGCACACCGTAGATTTTGCCTTTGAACTTAGACCCTGCCCAGGTTTCTTCAGGAATTGCTGCCTTCAGAGTGGGCGCAACTTTATCAAGCATGTCTGTAATATCTACGAGCGCATCCTGTCCGGCCAATGAATAATAGGACACTGCGGCACCTGGTGACGCATGAGACATATCAAACTTCTCGCCAGAGGCGAACAGCAATGGATACTTAGTAGCAATATCCGGCCAGTCAATATATTTGACTTCCAGTGTTGCATTGATATCGCGTTTAAGCAATTTGTTGATTTCTGCCAGAATGTCCTTATTGGCAACGCCTTCAGAACCCCATAAATAATAAACTAGCTTAACCTCTTTTGAAATGTCTACACCGCTCGAGTTAGTAGACGCAGCAGGCTCTGTAGATGGCGTGTTCTCTTCATTTGAAGATGTGCAGCCAGCTAATAGGCTGGTCAACATAATTACAGCCAGTATAAAGATCGAAAACGTTTTAACCTTCATTTTATTGCCTCCCTTTTTTAGTTAAAAATATTTCTTCTATAATAAATACTCCCTTAGTAAGGGCTATTTATTAACCTTTAACCGCACCAATGGTAAGACCCGATACAAAATAACGTTGTGCAAACGGATATAACAGGATGATCGGACCCGTAGCCAATACGGCAGTAGCCATCTTAATGGATTGTGTCGGTAACTCCGCTGTATTGATGACAACGCCCTGATTAATAAGTGCTTGGATATTGGTCTGGTTGATCATGCGCTGCAAAAAGTATTGCAAAGGAAATTTGTCAGGCGACTGGATGTAAAGCATGCCGTTATACCATTCGTTCCAAAAACCGAGCGCCGCAAAAAGACCAACGGTAGCGAGTGACGGAATCGCCAGAGGAATAAAAATTTGCCAATAGATGCGGAAATCGCCCGCGCCGTCAATCGTTGCTGACTCGTACAAGGAATCAGGAATCGCTTTCATGAAATTCCGCATAAGGAAAATCGACCATGCGCCGACTACACCGGGCAAAATCATAGCGAACAAGCTATCCTTAAGATGCAAATATTTGACCATCAGGATATAGCTTGGAATTAAGCCCCCGGCAAATAGCGTCGTAAAGTAGATCATAAAGGAGAAAAAATTACGATACTTAAAATCCTTCCGGTTAAGAACAAAACCTGCCATCGACATCATAAACAATCCTAAAGCGGTACCGACAACCGTAATAAAAATCGTTACGGCATAAGCTTTAGATAAAGCAGTTGAGTTGTTGATTAGCATTTCATAAGCCTTGATAGAAAATTCGCTCGGGATAAGCTTGTACCCTTCGCGAATGATTTCCTGCTCATTCATCAAGGAGGAGGAGATCATCAGAACAAAAGGAAACAGACAAGCCAAGGCGAAGATAGTGATGCACAAATAACTGATTACTTTTATGAATATACTGCCGTAATCTTCTTTTTCTTTCTTTTTATTTCCCATATTATCCACCTCCCATTTTAAAATAAGGCGCTGTCCGGTTCGATTTTACGAACGATCAGATTAACGGTTAACACGAGGATTAAGCCGAATAAGGATTGATAGAAGCCCACTGCTGCGCCCATGGAGAAGTTGAACTGTCCTACCAGACTGCGGAAGACAAACGTATCAATGATGTCCGTTTGCGGATAGAGTACCGAGTTTGTGCCGATCAGATTATAGAACAGGTCAAACGAGCCCTTGAGAATTCCGCCAAGTCCAAACAGCAGCAGCAAGATAAACGTTGGCTTAAGCATTGGTAAGGTCATGTATCGAATTCTTTGCCATCTGCTGGCCCCATCCATATAAGCTGCTTCATAAAGATCATTGCTAATGCCTGTAATAGTCGCCAGGTAGACGATCATGCCATAGCCGGTAGCGCTCCATATTTTAAAAGCCACGATAATGTACTTCCAAATATCAGGATCAGAATAAAACTCGTATCGCTCCATGCCAAATGAGGTAATCATCGTATTAATAAAGCCGGAATTAAAATTGAACATATTGTAGGCAAACACACCGACAATAACCATGGAAATGAAATGCGGCAGCAAAAGCACGGATTGAGAAATCTTTTTGAACCATTTGCCAGAAATTTCGGAAAGCATAATGGCAAAAATAATTTGAATGATGTTCCCCAGAGCGAGAAATGCAAAATTGTAAAGCAGTGTATTTTTGGTAATGTTCCAAAGGTCACCTGTCTTAATTAAAAATTCGAAATT
This sequence comes from Paenibacillus praedii, assembly GCF_049725345.1. Lineage (NCBI taxonomy): Bacteria > Bacillati > Bacillota > Bacilli > Caryophanales > Paenibacillaceae > Paenibacillus > Paenibacillus praedii. The sequence continues at coordinate 117,457 of NZ_JBMWAM010000011.1, forward strand.
TTCTAAACCTACAAATTTGCTTCCAAAAATGCCTTTGCTAATATTGAAATCAACAAATGCTACGTATGCCCCTGGCATGACTAGATAGTGAAAGATAATAAAGTATAAGATGACGGGTGAAAGCATAAAAAACAGAATCTTGTTCTTCAAAATCTCCCGCAGCATATTTCCACCATGAAGCTTAAGTCTTGTTATGACATACATTTAGCCCAACTCCTGTTATGGTTCATCTTATAAAAACGTTTTTTGAATGCGTTTTCATATTCTTTTGAAATATAACCTCCCCTAAAGTGGTGAGATAATGATGCATTTTTTGAAACGTTTCGATTTTTAAATAAAGATATTGATATTTTTAGCGAAAAATTATGAATATGAACAATATTAGCCATAAAAAACCTGCGTAAGCACTTTCAATTCCATAATTGCTTATCGAAACGTTTCTCTTAAAACGAATATTACAACATGGTCGCACCGAAATCAATTATTTTTTTTAAAAAAATCTATTCGTTTCCAAATTCAACAACATATTTACCCAGTTTTTATTTGCCGTCGTGGAACCCCACGACAAAACCTTCATTGTCGAAAATAATTCTGTCTTGTTTTAAAACATTGACTTTTGCATTCCACCTTCCTTGATGGACCTTAGCCATCTAATAATTCCTCCAATGACGAGTAAAAATCAAAAAACTCCATAAATATTTTTTCCAAAGAGCTCCATTTGTTAAATATATTCCATACAACTCAATGATAGTTTATTTATTACCATAAATATTCATTTTTTTCTCTATTTCAACCCTGATATATCATCACATTTCAACCATTTTATCCTTGGTTGTGTCCAACACGCATTCTAAACGCCGTAGGACAGTGGCAATTACTAACGGACTTTATTTTCCCTGATCACTGGAAGAATGATTAAACCCTCAATGAAACCATAATCACTCTCCAATTTCTAGTGATGACCCTGGAGCGACGACTACGCGCTCTCTTTTTGCTTTTTTTTCGATTTTTCTTCTTTACAACCCATGTGCAATCATGAGCCGGTAGGGGCTTGTTCAGCAAGCCCTATATAATACCTGACTACATAATAAACTCAGTGGCTCAAGCTGTCAGAGAACACTTATTCATAACATGTAATGTAATATATATGTTATTTATTTGATGAAATCACGAAAAATTACTTATTGACAATAAAAGTAAGGTCCAATACAATCACATCTATGTAAGCTTATATAACATAATACTTCAGTTATAGGGGGTCTTTATATCTTTTAAATATCCGCGTTATATATTATTGCACGAATGTTCGTGTTTTGATCTTGGTTCGTACTGCAACAGTCATTAGGAATCAGAATAATACCAAAAGGATGGTGTAAAGTTGAAAAAACCTCTTTCCTTCAATAAGCTTTCGATGACACTAGCTTTATCACTCTCACTCTCATTATCCGCAATTGCACTGCCGTCAGCTGCACAAGCAGCCTCTACGATTGACGACAACTGGGTTGTAAACTACACAAAGGCCCCTACCGGTCTGGATACGGGCAGCATACGCAGCACAGCTTCCCGGGCGCTCATGGGCTATGGCGGAATCCGTATGCACGTTGTTGGCTCCGACAGCCTGCTTGATGGCGTATTGCTGCGCGGCTTTGGACTCACCTTCGACGGGACGGATACGTACACAAGCACAAATGCCGTTACCATCGATGGGGTTGCCGTAAAGCGTCAAATCAAGCTGGAAAAGAGCAATAGCTCTGCGCGCTTCTTCGATACCTTTACCAATACGACAGATCAAACCATTCATATTGAGGTCGCCTTTGGCGGTCAGCTTGGCTATAATACTTCTACTAATCAAAGCGCAATCGCAGCCACCTCAAGCGGAGATCGTGTAATTGACAATAATGATAACTGGGTATCCTTCTATACTCCGTCTAACGGGGAGGGCTCGGCGAGCTTTAACGGGCCTTCAGCTACTACCATTGGCACGGCCGGATTTGCGGGAAGCCTAAACCGCACAGGCAATTTCCTGCGGGACCCGTTTACAAATCCACTTGCCTTGAAGGGCGATGAAGCCAACCATTATGGATTTGTTTATGCGTTGGAATTGCCCCCTGAACAAACCCGCTCGCTGATTCACTTCGTCGTAACCGGTCAATCGGAGGTGAATGCCGGACTTGATGCCGGCTCGCAGATTACGCAGGTACAAACGATTGCCGCCGAGCTATCCGAAAATCCGAATTTCAACGGACTGTCGACAAATGCAGTGTGCACGCTGAGCAACTATGAGCTCGACGACCTGATTGACTCCGGGGCCATAGCCGGAGATTGTGACGGCGCAAATACCAGTCTTCCAGGTGCAGCATCTAATCCCGCAGTCATGCCTGTTATCAATACAACCTCGCTTTATGATGTAACTGGCAAAACCATTACGCAGCTGTTAGCCGATATGGAGTCCGGAAAAACAAACGCACAGCAGATTACAAAAGCATACCTGGATCGGATTGCCGCTTACGACAAGGGGCCGCTTGGCCTTAATTCGATTATTACGGTTGCGGCAGATGCAATGAAGCAAGCGAGAGAGGCCGACATAGCCCGCGCCAATGGTGATACTCGCTCATTGCTGGGCATCCCGATATTGATTAAAGATATTATAGATACAAAGGATATGCCCACAACCGGCGGCTCGGATTTGTTTAAGGGCTATCAACCAAGCGAGGATGCGTGGCAGGTTGCTAAGCTTCGCGAGGCCGGAGCCATTATTCTAGGCAAAGCCAATCTTGCCGAATTCGCCCGTGATGGTCATTTCAGCTTTAGCGCATTTGGACCTGTATGGAACGCCTTTGATCCATCCAGAAGCTCTATTGGATCAAGCGGCGGCTCGGCGGTGGCCGTAGCATCCAGCTTCGCCGCAGCAGCACTCGGCACGCAAACAGGGGATTCTCTGTGGGGGCCATCGGGAGCCGCCAGTCTGGTGAGCCTGCGCGGAACTGACGGCATGCAAAGCACGGACGGTACAATGCCGCTTACGATTTTCCAGGATTACACTGGCGTTATCGTTCGCTCCCTACCCGATCTTGCCTTGCTTCTGGAAGCGACTGCTATCGGAAATCCAAGCGATCCTTATGATGATGTTTCGGATGGTCATCGTCCTTCCGACTGGCAATCCTTCCTCCAGGAGGATGCACTTAAAGGCAAGGTTATTGGTATACCGGCAGGCGCATTTAACGACCCGTTTGGTACAACCGGCACAAGTGACGCCATGCGCGCACAATTTGTTCACTTTGTAGAAGCAGGCGCTACACTCAAAGAAATTAGCGCTCCGCCAACCGCTCCAACTCGCGACTTCACCGGAGATACCCGCTATGAAGGCTGGAGTCAGTGGATTAAGGCTCATCCCAATAACCCGTATACCGACCCTGTTGAAATTATGAATCCAACCTCAACCTATACGGGTGCAGGCGCAATGACCGCAGAAGCGCTTCAGGCTTTCCAGAACTACCGGGCCAATTACCGCGAGCTGCTGCATAACTGGATGGATGAAGAAGGGGTTGATGTTTTACTCTATCCAACGCTGCTGAGCGACATTCATCTCAACGATTCCATTCAGCCAAGCTTTGGTCGTCTTGATCCGCAGTCCTCTGCCTCAGGCGTGCCTACCGTCATTTTCCCGGCCGGTGTAAACGATCACGACCAGCCGATAGGGTTCCAGCTTCAAGGAAAAGCCTATTCCGACGGTGAATTGATGGGCTATGCGTATGCCTACACCGTTCAGGCTGACGGTCATGTGCAGCCTGCAATTACACCTTCGCTGGCTCCATTGCCGGAAATCGCAGCATTTACCGATATTACTGACAGTTGGGCTATTCAATACATTAGCGATCTTGTCGCTAACGGTATTGTTAACGGAACCTCCGCAACTCAGTTCTCGCCAAACAAGGCAATGACAAGAGGCATGTTTGTTACCCTGCTTGGTCGTATGAATGCAGTTAACGAGCTTGATGGAGCAACAAGATTTACAGATGTGAGGAGCAGCGATTATTATGCCCCTTACGTCAAATGGGCCGAGCAGACCGGCATTGTGACAGGATATGAGAATGGCAAATTTGAGCCAAATAAAGTGATTAGCCGTCAGAATGCGGCCGTTATAATAAGCAGATATTTAACGTATAAAGGGATTGCAGCAACTGAATCGCAAGATACGAGGGGCTTTGCCGACGCCAATGAAATTGCAGCGTATGCAGCCGATGCCGTTCAGACCGCACAGGAGCTGGGCGTAATGAGCGGCAAACCAAACAACCGCTTTTCGCCAGCCGGCAGCATTCTCCGCAGTGAAGCTGCCAAAATATTATCTATCGTGATAGAGCTGGAGCAATAACACGCTGAATCTAAACAAGGGGACTGCCCGACAAGCGGCAGTCCTGCCTTATAACCTCGGCTTAGGATTTACTAACATCATTATCCATTTATCGATATTTTAATCATAATACTTGGATGAAATTGAAAGAGACACTTACGTTGGAGCATAAAATGGATGGGAATCATACTTCTTATTGGAGTGGATGGTGGTCATGAATACCCCACGAAGGATTGGAACGCTTGAGGACGACCAGGAGCTATCTGAAGGAGCGAAAAAATCCTCAATAGGTCTAGTGATTTTTTGATTTTATATGAATTTTCAAGTGCAGCTGGTTTTCTCTCCTCCTTCTTTTTCTCTAATATTCCTGCTCTCGAAGAAAAAAAGGTCTTCTACGATCAACCACTTACGACTTTTTTATAGAGACCAGGCTGCTCCCATCTTTCTCTATAGATGTTATCCGCATCTGTTGCGAAATTTCATTCAACTGACTCTCGAATTGCTTGACAAGTGCAGTTACCTCTAGCGCATCGAGATCTCCTATTTTATCGTAAGCAGTAATTAGCGCCCCTATCGCTCGCATATTTGTAATTTTATCTTGCTGCTCAAAGATAAGCTTACTAAAAAACAAGTTGGCATTAAAGCATGCAGCCTGCTGATTAATGACATCTTGTGTCTTCATAAAACACAAATTGATTCAAGGTAATAACCTAAATCCCCATCTTCGGTTCGCTAAATAGGTACCCCTTCTGCTCCCCATTCAAATCGAGCAGCTGCAATTTCTTCAAATTTAGCAATTCATAAATCCTTTTACTTACCATTTATTATTTTTGTATTTTCGATAATAGTTAACCTGTCGGGCAAATAAAAACAACTTGCGTTTGAAATGACGATCTTTTTTATAAAATAGAGGATTTCCGTACTTCCCATCCCTAATCAATCGGTTCACATCGCGTTGAATGTCGATACTCTCAACAAACTTACGCAGAACGATTTTAGGAACCACTGTAAATAAAAACTCTTTATTTAAATAAACAAGCGGTTTATCCTTATCGTTTATCACATCATCAACGAGATATTCAGCCATATTATGGCCAAGCGCTGTAACGTAATAACTTGATCGTCCTTGCCTAATATTCACTTCAAACACTTTAAATCTCCCGTCGCGCTCGTCATATTTAATATCAAAATTTGCAAACCCGACATAACCGACGTTTTCCAGAAAGTGCTGTAATTTTCTCATCATCTCTTCGTTATAACGCGTAATCACTGCCGTATAATTCCCGATTGCGGTAACTGTATGTTCTTGAAGGACGACTTGCGCGTATGTGACGAGTTGAGTTTTGCCTGAAGAACTTGCATATATAACGGAGTCCCACATATAGGAGTCATCTCCCGGGATAAAATCCTGAAAGATCAGTTCATCCTTATAACCGCTCGCAGTTATATTGCTTACTACTTCCTTTAATTGGTTTTCTGACTCCACTTTATATACTTTTTGCTGTCCGGGAAACTTATGCTTATAGTAGAGAATTCCATTGCTTGGTTTTACGATTATAGGATATTGAAGATGCTCCGGTAATGGGGCAGATCCGCCGCAATCATAAATATAAGTAATCGGAATATCAATTCCGTATTCATCGCAAAGCTTGTAAAAGTTTGATTTAATCTGAAGCTGGTTCATCAGGACTTCACTCATGTAATTAAATACATAATGTTCTTTCAAACGTTCTTCATTCTCGATAATCAGTCGGACATACAAATCATTAGTACCGACTAAAAGCAGCTTCTTATTCGATATTCGGTATTTTTCCGCTACTTGTGTGAGTATCTTGACAAAATGTTCTTGATCCCCCAAATCAGGAAAGAGTTCAATTCTTTCGATGATTGAGCTTAAAGCTGTAAAAGGAAGATGCTCTTTACCAATTAAAATAGGTTTGATGTCGTAGGCTTCATGGAATGATATAGCCATGTTATAAGCATTTATATCCGTTCCGATAATAATAGGTATAAAAGGTAATCTTGACACAATGCACGCTCCCTACAGGTTGTTTACTTCATTCATGTTACAGGTTTTTTTAGTAGTTCCCGTGAGTGCTGTATTACGATTTCCTTTCAGGATCTCCACAATATCTATATATTTGAAGATAAACTTGAACACACGAAAGAAGAGACATCCATAGATGCCTCTTCTTTCGTGACGATTGAGTTAGAAATAAGTAACGGCTTGCTTGCCCATTTGTTCCCACGCCTGTTGAAAGGACGAGAGTTTCATTTTACGGTTCTTCTCGTTAGCCAAAGGGTCATTAAAGTAAACAAAGTTTTTATCATATCCCGTTAAAAGAACAGCATGTTCTTTATACGTAATTTCTACCGGTCCGCTTGGCGTTTGCCAGGTTTGAAAAGAAGACTCGGGCAGAAGGTCAAATGTCGTATTGGTTATCACCCATACCGGTTTTCCATCCTGGAGCGAATACAATATCTCTTCGAATGCAGTACCTGTCATATCCAAGATCCGGTCTGGCAAATATTGCTCCGCCAATTCTGCAATCGGTCCATGATAGACCGCGGCGAACCCTGGTTCGGCGTAATTCTGCATATCACCAATTAATCCGTCGTAAGGATTGCCGAAGTAAACGACTCCATTTTCTTTCTTATAAGGGGTAATATCTTTTCTCACACGGTCCGCGAGCTCCATCTTGTCCACTTCGATCCTGGCGTATTGCAATAGCATGGAGAGCGTCGTTACTTCACATCCCCTCTCCAATTCCGGCAATTGCGAGACGAGTGGCGCATCAATCAAGGTCTCTTCTTTAAGAATTTTGTCTTTTTCCCATAAGAGGCTTTTTGATTCGTTGTGATAAATGAATGATTCGTTGTATTGATCCGCAAAGGCTAAGGCATCGGCGTAAACATCGAAATCGTTAAGAAAGTTATCCTTCTGGTAAACCTTATACGTCATAAAGTTATCCCATAAAATCTCGGTACTATTCCTTTTAGTAACGTATGCCTTCTCAAGACCCGTTCCAACGTTGATCGCGTCTTCCAATATTTCGTGCTCAGAATGCGTTCTATTACCGTCATACATGACAAGAAACGGCTTCTCTATTTCTTTCATTATTATCGAAATAACAAATAAAACCATAACTATGAATAGTATTCTATTTCTTCTTATTCTTGTTTTCCTCATCCTCTTCTCACCTTATTGTTACAATTAATTGAATAAAATTATAATTCTTCAAAGAACTTTTTGTACCATACAAGGAAAACATAAACCGTCCAGATATATCTTGCATGATTTTCTTTCCCTGAATAATGAGCATCCAGGTAGTTTAACAGTTTGTCCGTATGAAAGAATTGCTTCGCGCGGTCGGATTGAAACATGTCTTTAACAAGCGTATAAAACCTTTCTTCTCTGAGCCAATGCCTAATGGGTACGGGAAAGCCCACCTTAGGCCTGTTCGCCCACTCATCCGGCAACACTTCCTTTGCCGCAGCCCGTAAAGCATACTTAGTGCTGCTTGAGTGAACGCGTAGGTTTGATGGGATTTGCGTTGCCAATGCCATAACCATTTTGTCCAGGAAAGGCACACGCATCTCCAGAGAATGGGCCATGCTCATTTTATCGGCTTTGAGAAGTATATCGCCTGGCATCCAAAGCTTAAGATCCAAATATTGCTTTTTTGTTAAATCGTCCTTGTTGTGTACCCGATCAAATATTTTTCTCGTAATACTCTGAACGGAAGGTCCGTTCTTATACGCATCCTTCAATACATTCAAAGCATCAGTTTCGTCGAAAATTTTGGCATGACCGATGAAGTGCTCCTCTACTCTTTGTCCTCCTTTGACCAGGAATGACGAGATCCGATTTCGAGGAAGCTTCTTTGATACTAATGAAACAACTCGCCTTGCCGCAAAAGGGATCTTTTCATATTTCTTCATTGTCGGTGTTGTGTCGTACCAGTCGTACCCGCCAAAAATCTCATCCGCTCCTTCACCGGAAAGGACGACGGTAACATGCTTACTCGCAAGCTCCGCCAAAAAATATAACGGCAATGAGGAGAGGTTGGACTGTGGCTCATCCATATGATATTGAATCGTAGGCAATAGATCGAAGCAGTCTTCTGCCGTAACAAGCTTTTTATGGTTTTCGATCTGCAGTTGCATCGATAAATCTTCAGCGAGATTGGTTTCGTTAAATACGCCATCGTAATCCTTAAATCCGACTGAAAATGTTTTGTTTGGTTTTAATAATGCCGTGATATAGCTTGAATCAACGCCGCCAGATAAATAAGACCCTACTTTAACGTCACTTACTTTGTGGTATTCGACAGATTCATTTACGGTTTTTCTAATTTTTTCGATATAGTGCTCTAGAGTGCCATGAACCTCTGAAAAGTTTGCATCCCAATAAGAATTTATTTCAACGTTGCCTTTCTTGTAAATCATGTAATGCCCCGGTTTCAGCTTATATACGCCTTTGAAGAATGTTTCATCGAGCACCGAATATTGGAAAGTTAAATAAGGCTTCAGTGCATCTTTATTCAGTTCTTTCACAAATGCCGGCTGTTTTAAGAATGATTTGATTTCGGATCCGAATATAAACGAGTTATCCTTTGTGTTTTGGGTATAGTAGAGCGGCTTTATGCCGAAGAAATCTCTTGCTAGAAACAAGCTCTCTTTCTTCTCGTCCCAGATCGCAAAGGCAAACATCCCTCTCAGTTTCTGCAAGATATCTACCCCATACTCTTCATAACCGTGAATAATGACTTCACTGTCTGTATGGCTTGTAAAGTTATGCCCCTTTTGAATAAGCTCGTCCCTTAGTTCTTGATAATTGTAAATCTCTCCATTAAATACGAGGACGCAGCTGGCATCTTCATTAAACATCGGCTGGCTGGCCACTTCTGACAGGTCTATGATCTTCAACCGCCTAAAACCAAACGCAATGTAATCATCGGCATATACCCCGCCGCTGTCAGGGCCTCTATGAACGATCATATCCATCATCGTTTGAATAATCGAAGCCTGCTGCTCTTTATTTAATTGACTATTCGCGAAACCAACAAATCCACACATACGAAGTACCTCTCATCTCATTTTAATTTATAACCGATTCATACAGTTAAATAGATAAAAATATAGTAATGAAAACCCGAAAAAGATCAGACTAAAAAACGACCAAAGTGAATTCGTTGAATAGGCATTGGCTGCCACGTTTCCAGCAGCTATTTCGCTAATAAAAACAAAACACGATATAATTGTCCCTAGCACCAGAGCAAAACCAACTATAATACGGAATAAATACATGTTTATTATCCTTTCCTTAGAATTGAAGCATTTTTGATTCTTCACTTTTTCTTCAAATTTTATGGTTACAATAGACAGTGTTAAAGGAGGTCTATAAAGTGAACAATGTCGTTATGAGAGACAGAATGATATTGATTGTTGATGATGAAGAACCTATGCGCCAACTGCTTCAGCTTTATTTACAAGCCGATGGTTATAAGACAGATATCGCTGCTAATGGAGAGCAAGCATTAGTTAAATTAAGAAACGCCGCATACGATTTAGTGCTGCTCGATGTAATGATGCCTGATATGGATGGTTTTGATGTTTGTAAAGCTATTCGAGGCTGGTCTACCATTCCGATTATTATGTTAACCGCGCGTGACAACATGATTGATAAGGTTGTCGGTTTAAAGATCGGGGCGGATGATTATATAACAAAGCCCTTCGAGCAGCATGAATTGTTAGCTAGAATGGAATCTCTGTTTCGGCGAGAACAATTCCTATTGAGTCGAAAATCCGAAGCCATTCATCATTCTTCATCAAATTCAAAGACAATCCTCACATATAAACAACTAAAAATAAACGTTCCATTGCATCAAGTTTTTTATAAGGAAAATGAGCTATCCTTTACGCCCAAAGAGTATGCTATCCTTCGTTTGTTTCTTTCAAACAAAGGCAGACTCTTTCATCGGGAAGATGTGATTGAATTGCTCTGGGGGACAAGCTACATCTCCGATGACCGTACGGTTGACACGCATATTAAAAATATCCGCAACAAGCTTTCTGAAGCTGGAATGGATGGTCACAAAGTTATAAAAACCGTATGGGGAACGGGATATATTTGCAATGAAGAACATTAAACTGAACGGTGTAGCCTTTAAACTCGGAGCGATCCTCGTCATATTTGTAATGGTGCTGATTATTTGTATTGAAATCATCCTCTATTCGCTTTTTATTCGTTTCTATACGGATGATGTCATTCATGACCAAATTACGCGCAGCCAAAGTTACGCCTCTGTACTCAGCGATCATTACAATTCAAGTACTATACAACATATTATTCGTATGGAAAACGAAACGGATAATTTACTTCTTATCATGGATGGTACAAGTAAGATTGTTGGACAATCGCAAAGTATTGATCATCTTAATCCAAGCTACTTGAATGAGATTATTTCGCACGAAACGGATTCTCACGGACCAGTTCTAGCTTCGGATTGGAAACATGAGCCTTATTTTATTACCAGAGCACCTATCTTTACCGATGGAGCAGCAAACGGGCAAATCATTATGTTCGGTCCGACCGAGCCGATTCAAACTGCCGTCAAAACGCTGCGGACCACGTTCAATGGCGTGGCAATCATCATTATTCTTTTAGGTGCGGCTGTCATACTATTCGTATCCGGTAAGATTGTGAACCCTCTGCTAAACATGATCCAGATGACGCATCGGATATCGGAAGGTAAACACGATATTAAGCTTGATACACACGGATCAGACGAGATCACCCAATTGGCTAAAGCGATAAACCGAATGTCAACGAGCATTCAATATTACAAGAAACAGCGAAATCAATTCCTTTCCGATATCTCGCATGAGCTGCGAACACCGTTGACTTACATGAAAGGATACTCTGAAGTGATGCTGAACGATATTGCTGCAGATGAAGATGAGCGTCAGCAATATTTAAAATTAATTCATACGCAGAGTGTTCAGCTGCAACGGCTGGTTCAAGACTTGTTCGACCTAGCTAACCTAGATCAGCAAACATTCTCGCTTACCTTCCAACGGACATCCGTAGATAAAGTTATAATTAATGCTCTGAGTCTTATGGAAGTTCCTATTAAACAAAAGAAAATTGATTTACTGTATACGCCATCTTCTAAACCGTTATTTGTCCGGGGTGATGAGCGGCGATTGCAGCAAGTCATCGTTAACTTGCTGGAAAACGGAAAAAAATATACGCCGGAAGGCGGAACGATTACCATCTCCATTCAGAATGACGGAGACTTCGGACTTATCGAAATCGCGGACACCGGAAGCGGCATTCCTGAAGAAGAATTGCCGCTAATCTGGGAACGTCTATACCGTGTAGACAAATCTCGGTCGCGGACTTCGGGAGGCGCCGGACTTGGACTGGCGATTTGCAAGGAAATCATAGAGCTGCATCACGGACAAATTCATGTTAAAAGTTCAATTGGACAAGGCACGTCGTTTCTCATTTCTCTTCCGTTAGTGAATGAAGCTACCTGAAACCGATGAGTGCTGCCTCAATCAATATTTTTTTGATCTGCATCTTGAATAAAAAGTTGATGCCAGAAAATAAAGGTGATAATCGTCCATAACTTTCGGCTGGCATCCATCTTTCCATCACGATGGTTACTTAGCAATTCGATTGCTATTAACGATCTTCCATTTACTGTATCTAAGGTTAACAGGCAGCAACTCCTTAACAGATGCACGCTTTTCCTTATGCTTTAAATGGTACCTGACTCATTGGGAGTTTCCGTGAGTCATGCATAACATTTACGTAACAATTTCTCCTTAATTTCTTCATAATTAACAACAAAGGCAACCCACTTCCGAAGAGGCCACTGAAGAACTTACGCTTTTTTAAATGGCCGGTAAAGTCTAAACAAAAAGAAGACATCTTCACCCTAAACTGGACCCTTAGTCAAGGACACTTTAAAAAAAGAGTACTAGGCCACACGTAATAGATGATTCCTGTACTGAACAGGAGTCATCTTTTTTAGTCCCCACTGATATTCCTGATGATTGTAATAACGAATATAACAGTTAATTTCTCGTTGCAATTCGGCGGAAGTTGTACAGTGTTGACTCTTCACATGATCTTTCATATGGCCGAAGAAGGACTCCTGCGGGGAATTGTCCCAGCAGTTTCCACGTCGTGACATCGACTGTCCAAGGCCTTTTCTCTTTAATAATTTCTGGTAGGTGGGACTCGTGTAATGGCTCCCTTGATCGGAATGGATGAAGGCATCCTTATGGTGTTTTAAGCGCCTCTGCCTCATTAACGATTGAATGGTTTTTGTAGCTAGTGGTAGATGAAGGGATGCTGAGAGATTTTGGGCTAGAAGCTCCCCTGTTGAGGCGTCCAGAATGGTCGACAAATAAGCCGACTGCGATTTGCCATACGGAAGATAGGTGATATCGGTGAGCAGCGCAAGACCTGGGATGACTTTCTTGAAGTCCATTTTCAGCTCATTGGGGAGCGTGCGGTGTTCTTGCGTCGCTTTGGCCATAAGGCGATACGGGTTAGGTTTTCGATGAGGACATACGAGGTCAAACTTCTTCATTAGCCTTCGAATACGCTTCAAGTTGTAACAGGTGTCATATTCGTTCTCCAACGTCATCTTAATGGATCTGGAGCCCTTTTTGTAACCTCTTCGATTAAATGCTTTCTTGATGAGTGCACCTGCTTGCTCATCCGCTAGCGTACGCTCCTGGCGTTTGTCAGCAGAGCCCAGGTAGTTGTAATAGCCAGAGCGCGACACGTCAAGCAGTTGGCAGAGGTAATGTGTCATTCGCCCCAAGCCTTGTTGCACAGCTTCCTGAATAAGGTTAAAACGATCACTCGGGCTTAGGCTTTTTCCGTTTGCTATTAGCCTCCTTTCGTTCCTGTCTAACTTTTTTACGTATTCCAGTTTAGCCTCTAAAAGTCTAATCTTCGCATCCTGCCTGGCAATGATCTCATCGGGGGATAAATGCCGTTTTGAAGGCCGCAGAGCCGATTCTTTACGCGAGTCCGCTAGTCCAATGATCCCGTCTTTTTCGTAGGCCTTCTTCCATCGATCTGCACACTGTTCGATTCGCTTCATCCCGAGGATCTCCACCTGTTTTCGTTGGGTAATCGCTCCTCATTGCTTTAATGCTAAATTCAATTTATATCCCCTGTATAGATGCTTGCAACAATATGACCTTCGGCAATTTTCCTAATGTAAGGAATTAATGCCACAGGAAAAAATCTGTAATCCTCAAGATTTGATATTGGACTCCATTCAATAGCAAGATGGTCCTCATCTGGAGCTGTACCGTGACCTTCTTTTTGTTCGTCCAATATATCGCACAAAAAAATATGGTCTACAACATGAGTTTTCGGATCTACCATGCTGTTTCCATGATGATTTTTGCCGATGTATTCTCTTACAAAAGCGAACTGTTTCACTTTTATATGACAGCCAACTTCTTCAAGAAATTCACGTTTTAGTGCGTCGATCAAGTTTTCACCATGCTCTTGACCTCCACCTGGTAACGTATAGTCAGCACCAAATTGTTCGTCATACTTCTTTATCGTCAGCAGTTTGTTTTTACTTATAACAATTCCTTTTACTCCACTCCGTACCTTCAATTTACAATCGCCCTCTTCTTTCGAATTTACTGCGAGTCAACCAAAACCACCCCTGCTGGGTTTCCCATATTGGGCACATTACTGAATGCATCGTAATGATAAACTGTTATTGCTTTCATAAGAGCAGCCCCCGATTGTTTAGGAATAAGCAATGTGAAGACGATTCCATGTTGCTCCCCATTTTTTTGAAGCGATCCGTTGTTTGTATATTGTCAATTTGTCTCCTGATGTGAAAAATGGAGTGGGACGTACAATTAGTTTAATTAAATCTTCCACGCCATAAGGAGCAACTAAATTCACTTCACCGTTCGAATTCAGATAAACTCCTATTGCCGTGCAAACTTCAGGGAAGTGTGACAGCCCGTCAGCGGTTGAAGTGTAAGGGGCATGACCGCTTTTAGTATGCATGCGTGCCTGATTTTTCACCGACCAAGGCACTGACGAATCCAAGTCTATAAGAATACGCTCATATTCTTTTTCCATTGATTCGTCGGTGCTTTCGGCATCAAAATACACCACGTCCACGTCTGGCAAGCGAGTCTCCTGTAACCCTTGAAGGTAATCCCAAACCTTGGAGCGAACAAAGCCTGCACATACACACCAATCAGGCAATCCCAATGTTCCAACGGTCCGAAGTATGTTCATCATTCGTTCGTCAACTTTTATCAAATTAACAATATCTTGTTGTAGCACTGTAATAACTCTACCTCCAAGCTGAATGAATACGGTATTAGATGCAGTTTCTTTTTCTTTGAAATAACTTACATATCCCTTGCATTCTCAAATCTATGTATCCCAAAGTCTGTTATCGACGATCTTAAAATAGCTTCTCTCAATGGATGCAAGTTCGGCGTAAATCTAACCTCTATATCTAATTCTATAAGTCTTTCAAGTAAATTATTTATGTGGGTTATACCCATTGGTTTTATAGTCTGCTCTGAAATATAGTATCCCGCTGTCTTATCGAACAACCTAAAACTATTCCCTGGAAATGTATATCTGTAGGTTGTTGTATTGCATATTGTCTTGTACCAACGAGTTTCAACTGTAATCACAATATTCGATTTCGTTACTCCAAAAAATTTGTCATTGTCTTCATCACTTATCTCTTCAGTCCGTGTAAATACGATCCTTGGACAGTTCCTCGGAAAATAAAAAGTAAATTCATGTTCCTGGTCAATAGCCCAAACAACAGGTGGCATGTCTTGTCTGTTATGTTTCACTCGTGGTCTAAAAATTTCAATATTTGGATCTTCACTAAAATGATAAAGCTTCATCGTAATATCCTCTCGTGATTAAAGTTTTATATTGATTTCAAGCAATCGCTATCTAACGTTGTTATACTCACGAACCCGAATGGCTTAAAGGAGCGTAACAACTTGACGGCTCTTCTGCCACTTAGCCTTGCAGGGTTGTCTGCCTGCGTAATATCAGCATTGGGATGTGGAATGTCATTACTGTACCCTCCCCTATCAATTCGCTGCAAACCCTTGCCACTCCTGCATTTCTGTCCCCATGCAAATAAGTCTGCTCCCCCTCCAATCCCCCAAATCCCGCTCCACACAAGGCATCTCATCCCTTCCCCCAATTCCCGCTCCTGCAATACCTGCACGCCATGTTTGACGGAAAATCGGGGGAAATCATCGGCAAATTCATCGGTGAAAATCATGAATCGAACCGTAAAAGTTTGACGGAAGAGCTGGAGTAGAGACAGGGAAAGGATGGTAAGGGCAAGGAAGGAAAAGGACCAGGGAGAAGGCTTAAATCGAGATAAAGCCAGAGCTGGCAAGGTATAGTCGGGATATTGATTGGGGAAAACAATCGGGAAAGAAATCGGAGAGAAAAGAAAAAGCCGAGTGAAATCAGATTGAGTGCCTGAAATCAGCTCGGCTTGCAATTGTACTTTATAAGCTTTCTGCAAGGTTTATAAGGTGGGCATTAAGGTTTGTTAGATGTGGATACCAGACTTTCTTTACTGGTTCCACACTTTTTTATCACTGAACAAATTTTGTCAGGTGTAAAAAAACTCTGGAACCACTTTTGTTGATTTTACTGTGTTTGCCGCGGCACGTGATAAACATGAAAAATAAAAAGTCTGGAACCACTAAAAATTACCATGAAAAAAAAGTTGGAGACTGCTCTATTTGCAGATCTGACCAGTTAGCTCAATACGGTATGGATCTACGTTTGAATAGTACTTCTTCCTGTATCCAATAAAGGATATTTCATATATAATTCCATCTGCCACTTTAAAACTCAGTTTTTCAATTCGTTCTACAGTCCCCGTTAGAATCAAGTACGCAACCGTTATTACACGAATCCTTGTCAAACTATATTTTTTATCCTGCAGACTCGAAAATTGGTTTAGCGGGATCGGCAATAGCTTCTTTAAAAGTGGAACGAGTTGCATAGTTAAAAAAGGAAGCTTTCAATTGACGTTCGAAAGATAAATTAATTAATCTTCCACTTAAGAGAACTTGAATTATCTCAAGCAAGGTACTTTTTCCAGAGTCAATATCTCCGACAAAAAAATTGCAACCCTGTTCACTTCTATAACCACATCTAGGAACATTCTGTAATTCTTTATATAGTTTTTTGATTTTCACAGATTTAAACTTCTTTCAGTTAATTCTTGCGTCTTGTATATCTCGTCCTAATGTGATAGTTTTCCCTTCGTGTGATGCCTTTAGTACAGCTAAGTTTTTCAAATATGGTTATTTCATAACCATCGTAGTTCCTAACATCTAATGCAGTTGTATCTCTGAATGGTATGCCAGAACCACTTTTGGCCTAAAAATAGTACCGATCCCAAAATGGACCGCGCAGATAATCGTGCAGACAAGAAAGACAATCAACCAGAATAACTATCACGCCACTTCAGCATCTTTTTCTCTAAAAAACGGACGAAGGAGTCGGATAGTTTACCTACGATGGCAAAAATCAAAATGCCGACGATAACGACGTCCGTCCGGGAAAATTGTCGGGCATCGTTAATCATATAGCCTACCCCTTCACTCGACCCCATTAATTCCGCTACAACCAGCCCCAGCCAAGAAACCCCGATTGACAACCGCAACCCCAATAAAATACTTGGGAGCGCTGCTGGGATAATCAGTTTGGAAACCAGTTTTATTTTGCTGAATTCCAGTACCTTGGCGACTTCAAACAGCTTGGAATCGACGCCGCGTATTCCGGTAAAAGTGTTGATGTATAAAGGAAAAAAGGCGCCAAGCGCAATCAGCAGCACTTTGGATTCTTCACCTATTCCAAACCAAAGAATAAATAGCGGGGTTATCGCCAGATGCGGAATCGTTCGCAGCATTTGTACAGATGGATCAACCGTTTCTTCAAATTTCCTGAATAATCCGGCCAATATGCCCGAAAGCAAACCCAGCGAACCGCCCAAGAGAAAACCCGTCAGGGCGCGGTATAAGCTGATGCTCAAATTTCCGAATAACTCCCCGGACACGATCAATTCCCAGAACGCTGCCGTGATCTGAATTGGAGAAGGTAAAATCGTACCCGATACCATTTCGGAGAAAGCCGCTAATTGCCAGAAAACAACCAAAATAACGGGTAACAAACTTCCTCTGATAATACTTAAGCCCAATGATTTTTTTTTGCCTGCGTGGTCGGAAACCGTAGGATTTTTAGTCTTTTCTGTCTTGGCTGGTGTTTTTGCCGTCAAGGTATTCGAATACGCCTTCATTCTCCCACCTACTTGTTAGTTTTTAGTATCCTTTTTTACGTTATTAATGAACGTATTGTCAATTACCTTGGCGGCATCCAGTTTATTTTTTACGCCTCCCAGCAGTTGAAGCGTGTCTGCCGTTTTTTGCTGCTCCTTGATGTACTCGTCGGATACAGGGTCATTACGGAAATCGGTGTTGTTTGCTATGTTGGCCACAATGGATTTTTCCAGTTTGAGAACTTTTGAATAGAGCTCGATCGCTTCATTCGCATTGTTGCTTTGCCAGGACACCGCCTCATCCAATGCTTTTAAATAAAGCTCCACAAATTCGGGATGCTCTTTCGCAAATTTTGTGCTGGTGATGTTAAAATTCGGACTCGGCATTTTCAAATCATCGCCCGACACTAATATCCTGGCTCCGACGTTGGCTTGCTCTGTACTAATAAAAGGCTCCCAGATCCCCCATACATCCACAGTGTTGTTTTCGAATGCCGGCTTGGCTTCGGAAGGGGCCAAATGAATTAACTTCACATCGGACGGCTGCAATCCGGCTTGATCAAGGGTACGATAAATCAGATTATAGGATGTACTGCCTTTAGCAACAGCTATCTTCTTGTCTTTTAATTCTTGAATCGTTTTAATCGGGCTGTCCTTCGGCACTAATAACACATTATTCTTTAATCCGGTACTGTACATGGAAATCACTTTGAAGTCGATGCCCGCTGACTGAGCAACGATAACCGGTGTATTTCCGCAAGCGAGAAAATCGATATGATTGGCGGACAATGCTTCAAATTCTTCGGGCCCAGTTTGAAATTCAACCCAGTTAATTTTCGCCCCTTTTGCGGCAAACTGCTGTTCTATAAATCCTTTTTCTTTAGCGAGATAAGCAGGTGACATCGTTTTGATAAAACCTATGTTCACTGTTAAATCTTGCGCGCTCTCACTCGCCTGTTTGGCGCATCCGGTTAAAGTAATTGCGAGAATGCATGATAGCAATAAGATACTCCATTTGGTCTTTTTCATTTTTCTATTCCCCCAATAATATTAAATTCCTGCTCCTTCAACTAGAGCAATGCCTTCCCATTTTTCAAATTCCTGCAGCACCTTGAGGCGAAAACTTTGAAAGGAGACACTCGTCTTTTTTCGAGGATAAGGCAGATGGTTTATAATAACCTCACGGATCACGCCGGGTTTAGCTCCCATAATCACAATTTTATCAGCTACAAAAACAGCCTCATCGATATCATGCGTTACTAAAATCATAGAGGTCTTTTTGTTTTCCCATATTTCGAGTATCGCTTCCTGCATATGGGTTCTTGTAAAAGCGTCCAGCGCGCCGAAAGGTTCATCCAGCAATAATACTTCAGGCTCCCGAAGCAGAGCTCGAGCTATGGAAACACGCTGGGACATGCCTCCGGAAAGTGCTTTCGGATAAGTTTTCTCAAATCCTTTGAGATGAGTGAGTTCCAGCAGTTCATTCACTTTATTACGAACGGCTGGTGTTTTTATGGAGTGATTTGCAGCAATATTTTGTTCCACCGTCAACCATGGAAAAAGCCGATGCTCTTGGAATATGAAGCCTCTCTCCATACTTGGACTAGTAACTATCTCATCTCCCAGATAAACGGTGCCCTCATGATCGCTATCCAGACCGGCTATAATTTTGAGCAATGTACTTTTTCCGCAACCGCTCGGTCCGATAATGGCAATGAACTGGCCCTGGTCTATATGTAGGTTTATATTGTTCAATACGTTTAATGAACCCTTTTCCGTTTTAAAGGTTTTCCCCACGTTTTCAATTCGGATCGCTTTTTCTGACAAAGCAAACATTCCTTTCTTTAAAAAGGTGCCAAGTTTCCTGGCTCAGCTGTGCCGTACGATAAATTATCTAACTGTAACTCCGCTGAATTTATTTTGCGGTCTGGCCAGACCCAGATGATCTCTTAACATGTTTCCTGAATATTCCCTGCGGAATAACCCTCTTTGCTGAAGCACAGGAATGACCGTATTCACAAACTCCTCCAAACCTCCCGGTAAATAGGAGGGCATAATATTGAAGCCGTCGGCAGCTCCGTTCGTAAACCACTCTTCCAGTTGGTCCGCTATCATATCCGGCGTGCCGACAACCGTCCGATGTCCGCGTGCTCCCGCAATACGAAGGCTCAGTTCCCTAATCGTCAAGTTTTCCTTCCTGGCAAGATTAATCAAAAGATCAGATCTGCTCTTACCACCGTTTGTTTCGGGAAAATCAGGCAGCGGTCCGTCGAGCGGATACACCGATAAATCGTGATCCATCAGATCAGACAGCAGACCCACTCCCGCCATTGGATGAATAAGGTCCTGCAGAAAAGCCTCCTTCTCTCTGGCCTCTTTAAGAGTTGCACCGATAATCGGCATAATGCCCGGCATGATTTTTACATCGCTTTCAGATCTTCCGTACTGAGATAATTGCCCCTTCACACTGGAATAAAAAGCTTGGGCATCTTCAATCGTTTGCTGGGCGGTGAAAATGACCTCTGCCGTTTGGGCGGCAAGGTCTTTTCCCGGTCCCGAAGAGCCTGCTTGAATAATAATAGGCCTGCCTTGCGGAGTACGGGACACATTTAGCGGACCGCGGACTGAAAAGTTTTCACCCTTATAATCGATTGTATGAATTTTGTCGACATCGGCAAAAACGCCAGACTCTTTATCAATTATCAGCGCCTCGTCCTCCCAGCTATCCCACAATCTGGTCACGACATCGATATATTCGCGGGCTCTCTCGTACCGCAAACTGTGAACCGGGTGCTTTTCCTTGCTGAAATTAGAAGCCTCAGTGGAGTAAGCAGATGTAACCACATTCCAAGCCGCCCGGCCGCCGCTCAGATGATCCAATGACGCAAACATCCTTGCTATATGAAAAGGTTCTGTATAAGTTGTTGTCACGGTCGCTGCCAATCCGATATGTTTTGTAACGGCCGAGAGAGCAGACAATAAAGTAATCGGTTCCGGCTTCACTGACGCCGTGTAAGAGACAGCGGTACTGTGGGGCAATACAACGTTATCGGCGAGGAAAATCATATCGAACTTTCCTTGTTCCGCAATTTGGGCCAGTTCTTTATAAAAGTTCAAGTCCAGAATTTTAGCGGATTTAGCCTCCGGATGTCTCCAGGCTGCGACATGATGACCGACAAAGTATAAGAATGCGCCTAAATTCATCTGTCTTTCTTTTGTACTCATAGACCTCTCCTCTTTCTTTTACCAAGTATGTTAATAAAAAAACTCTGAATTATATGCAAAAAAAGACAGCTGGAAGTCCAACGTATAAACACACGTATGGGTCTCCGGCTGTCCGGTCGACTCATTCTTTGAATAAAAAAGAGACTCCCCAAAATTGTCCACGCTAAGAGCGTAGGCATTAAAGGAAGTCTCCGGTGGTCCGGTAGACCTTGCTTGGATTTCTTACATTCATCTGTTTCCTTTGGCTTCTGAAGGATTACGGTGCCTGAGAACAAAGGCCACATAACTAACTATTCCGATTAACTTAATATGATTTAAAATTATATTAGCATTTGACTATATAGGTGTCAATCGATTTTTTAGAACTAGGATTTACGGTGACACAAATGATGATGAATTTATTCGTACAATTCACGTGTGAGTTTATATAATAATTGCAACCAATTCTGCACCAATTCACCGCCTTTTTTAATACACCATAGGATAGACAATTACCCAACCATAGCCGCTACAAGGATAATAATGGGTTCTGAAACTTTTTTACTTTTCCATAGTAATCCTAACGTAATAAGGGCAAATAAAGCCGTAGGAATATCAATAATAGACTTTTGCCCCAACACAATAACAGCTCCACTAATGGCTCCTGTCGCAGCCGCCGTTACACCATTAACAAGGGCTTTAATTCCAGGTAGTCTTCCATACTTCTTAAAGAAAGGTGCAGGGATAATGGTAAACAAATAACAAGGTAAAAATGTGGCTAATGAAAAAAAACGTAGAGTCTCCTCGTTTTGAGAGAATGATCTGTCCTTTGCGTATTCCCGACATACTTTCAGCCAGATTTAAGCCGGCTTTACGCAGCAATTGACGTCCGTTATTGTCTGAGGTCACTAGCACCTGACAGAATAAGCCAGTGTCCAGATCTATTTATATAATAAAGGTATGCTGCACGCGAAGTTGATTATTGTCGACGGGGAAATTTTCGACATTGGCTCTGCAAACTACGATATGAGAAGTTTCCGTACGCAATATGAGGTTTACGAAGTCATATACAGTAAAGATTTGGCTCAGGAGCTCGCGGAACAATTCCGGAATGACCTCTCCGATTCCATACCGCTGCATATGGAGGACCTGCAAAAGCGCTCCGTTTCGCAGCGAATCGTCGATCAAGGAGCCCGCTTGCTTGCTCCATTATTGTGATGAACGGCATTTAAAAAAATAAGCAGACGCCTGAGGGGCGTCTGTTGCCGAGCGCTTGCTTTTTCGAATCCTGATTAATGGAAAATGGCGATTCGGTCGACAGGATGGCGATGGGTGGCGTATCCTTCGGCGGCTTTGCGCCCGATCGGCACCATGGCTGCGAACTTGACGTGTTCAGGAAGATTCAAGATTTCCCTGACTTTATTCGGGTCGAACCCAAGCATCGGGACAGTGGCATATCCCATCCCCTCAGCTGCAAGCAGTAGAAATCCGAGCGCGATATAAGTTTGCCCGAGTCCCCATTGCCCTCTTTCTTCTACACTCATCGACCCGAAGTAAGCGGACAAATTGGCCGTTTCCTCTTCTTTTCTCTCCGCAGACAGTCCTGGATGTACGGTATCCGCAAGCTTTTTCAGCACATCCTCCATATCGCTGGCGACCATGACGACCGCCTGGGCGGAAGTAACTTGCTGCTGGCCGTATGCGGCTTCTTGCAGCTTCTCCTTCATCGCGGGATCCACGGCGATGTGAAACCGCCAAGGCTGAAGGTTCCATGCGCTCGGCGCCAACCCGGCCAATCTTATCATTTCCAGCAAATCTTGTTTCGGGATCGCTTCCTGATCGAATTTACGTATGCTGTGGCGGGATTCGATCGCTTCCTTGACGGTCAACGGCTGAGCTGTAACTTGTGGCATGCAGGTTCCCCTCTTTTCGATTGGATTGGGCGGCTCGTCCCGCTATTATGTTCCCCTCCGTGAATAGGTTTCAACAGTTGAACGCATCTTAAAATGAACCCAATAATGGAGGGATTTGCATGAGCAAAAAAGTGTTGATCGTATAGGGAGATGCGGTGGAAGCTCTCGAAATTTATTACCCGTATTACCTGTGCTTGGAAGAAGGCTTGGAAGTGACGATCGCTTCGCCTTCGGTCAAGAAGCTGCTCACCGTAAGCCATGACTTTATCGAATGAATGGAGACGATCGAGGAGAAGCCGGCCTACCGTTTTCAATCGCATGCGGCATTTGCCGCTGTGAATGCCTCGCAGTACGATGGGCTGGTCATTCCCGGAGGACGCGCCCCCGAATATAATAGGATGAATAAAGCGCTGCCGGATATTATCCGGCATTTTTTTGAAGCCGGCAAGCCAGTCGGCGCTATTTGCCATGCTGCGCAAGTACTGGCCGTTCTTCCGGAATTGATGCATGGGCGGGAATATACGGCTTATCCGAATTGCCAGCCGGATGTGACGGCATGCGGAGCCACCTATATCGATCAAGCGCTGCATACGCATCGCAATCTAGTTTCGGGTCAAGCTTGGCCTGATTTGCCGGGGTTCATGCGAGAATTTCTTAAGCTGCTCAAATAGTGGTGGAAAAGAAGCGCTCCATAGAATGGAATACGTAAGAAGAATTCCGGGTAACGTCAAGAAGTTCGTGAATGGAAGAAGCAGGGATATTCAGTGGGACACTGAATGAAAAAGGTGTTGAACAAATACGGAAGCCCGCATGAATTGTTTCTTTCCAAAGGGACAGAAGCAGCCAAGCACGTGATTGCCGTAGGCATGGCTACCAGTTTTTATTTGAACATTTCATTAAAATTTGATCCTTATGTTTCCACCGGACAAATTGTGTCTATCCCCATTAAGGAAGAAGTAGAGGTTCATCTTACTCGCTGCAATCGAAAAGAAAGCAATCTGCAGCGTGTGAAGCTTTTTTAAAGGAACTGGCGATTCACGTTTCCCATCCTAAAAGAATGAATGCTTTCTAAAAGCACGATGCATCTCCGCGCCTTCTTCCAGGTTAGGCGCTTAAAGAATTGATTCGGAATACGGATAGCGCTGCTGTTACCCCACGTACTGAGTGCGGCAGTCGCCATTATGATCAAGTATAGAATAACGCCAAGCCCTTGATGTTTGGAGGCGCTTGACGGGTAGTATTATTTTAATCGTCGAAGAAGGCATTTTGCAGATGATCAATGATATTGAAAGAAACGGAGACCACGCGGAAAATATTATTGAATTGGCCGAGGTCGCCATTGCGAATAAATCGAGTTTTCGAACGATGCCGGGAAAGATTTAGTAGACATGTTGATGCTGGCGGACAAGACGGTCGAAAAAGCATTATATGCGTTCGAACATTACGACTTGAAGACCGCCGAGGAAGTTCTAAGTTCCGAATTTGTAATGGATCGAATGGAAACTTTGGGCGCCATTTCTTGGATATACTTAGCAACTTAGAACGTGTGGGCGATCACTGCAAAAACATCGCCCCGCCCTACTCTCTCTGCCCAGGATCGGTAAAGGTACGTGGTATATGGGGGATGAGCCGTCCAAGAAAAATGAAGAGCTTCGCACGTTAAGACGCGGTGTGGAGCTTGGATTGAACCTGATCGATTCGGCTGAAATGTATGGCGACGGCAGATCCGAGTCCTTGGTTGGAGAAGCAATCGAAGGGATACGAGATCAAGTGTTTCTGGTATCCAAAGTGTACCCGCACAACGCGGGACATGTCACTCAACAATTTCACCACCGATCGTAAAATCCCATGTACATTTATTTCTACACAGATTAAAAGGGAGCCCAAATCATTCCCCCGGGCTCCCTTCTAGATGATCAATCATCTTGCATATCGGTTCACGACATCTTTTTTTGGTTCACAACATCTTTTACTGGTTCACGACTTTTTATCAGCTGACAAATTTTGTCACGTGATAAAAATCTCTGGAACTAATTTTGTTGATTTTATTGGGTTTGCCGCGGCACGTGATAAAGATGAAAAAAAGAAAGTGTGGAAACACCGAAAATTACCATAATATGAATCTTGGAAACTATCTAACTTGCAGTAGACTCCTCCGGTTGCGTCACTTTCTTATCAACGTCCAACAGATACCCGCTGTTTAAAGCCCCATTTGGAGAAGGTGAAGTCTGCGCTTGGCAAACTGCCGGACACGGACATTGCCGATGCTGGATATGGCGGAGAAGAAAACTACGCCTATCTGGAGGAACAACGGCTATGAAATCCGGATCAGCTTGAAGTGCCTGCGTCAGAAACAGCAGGCGCGCGAGTTGCTGCAAAGCGTGGAAGGTTAGAAACTCTCTGTACACCGAATGATTGAACCGGAGCGTGTGTTTGGGCAAATGAAGAGCAGCCGGAGCTTCCGGCGATTCCAGCTTCGCGGCTTACCCAAAGTGAGCTTAGAGGTCGGGTGGCTTTCGCTTGCCCATAATTTATTTTTAACGCCTTGCTCTTCCTCAGTATAACAGCCGCCCACCGCCTGCAATCTGATAAAAATGGGTCAAACTTGGCATCGGTTGGACCTTTTTGCGTGTTATCAATTAGGAATGAGTCGATTCCCCGCCATCCACATGCAGCACTTGCCCCGTTACGAAACGGGAATCGTCGGATGCCAGATAGACGTAGGTCGGAGCAAGCTCGAAAGGATGGGCCACCCGCTCCATCGGATTGAAAGCGCCGTATACCGCAATTTGATCCGATGAGAAGCTCGCCGCGATAAGCGGGGTCCATATTCGGCCCGGGGCTACCGCGTTTACCCGGATCCCCTGCTTCACTACATTTTTCGCCAGCGCCCGGGTAAAGCCGACATTCGCCCCCTTAGTCGCGGTATAGTCAATCATCTGTCTCTCCCCAACGTACGTTACGACAGAGGACGTGTTGATAATCGAGCTTCCCGGCTTCATATACGGCAGCGCCGCTCTGGTCGTATAGAAATGAGAGTAAATGTTCACTTTGAAAGTATCGTCGAACTGTTCGTCGGTAACATCAAGCAAGCTCGGCTGTTGAAATTGGATGCCTACATGATTGCACAGCACATCGAGCCGCCCGAACATGCGCACCGTTTGATCGACGATGGCAGCGCATTGTCTCTTGTCCCGCAGATCGCCAGGCATCAGAAGACAGCACCGGCCAAGCTGCTCGATCCGCAGCTTCGTTCGGTTGGCGTCGTCATGCTCATCAAGATAGGCGATGGCAACGTCGGCACCCTCCTTTGCAAAAGCGATGGCGACGGCAGCCCCGATACCGCTGTCTCCGCCTGTAATTAACGCGACCTTCCCCGCCAATTTACCGCTGCCTTGGTAATTAGGATTTTCAATAATCGGTCTTGGAACCATTAGCCCTTCCACGCCGGGATGCCTAAGCTGCCGCTGCTCCGGCAGGTTGACAGGAATATCTTCGTACCGTGTAATTCTCCCGTAATTCGGGTACATCGGATAAGGCTTCGTCACCAGATTGGCATCAAAAAGCTGCTGCAGCTGCCGGACTTGCTGCAATTGGCTGTCAGGATGCGTAGATGGCATGGTTTGCACCAGTTGAGCTTGTTGATAATGTGCGTTATCGGTATTTTGTTTCACAGGAATTCCCCCCCTAAGCGGTTGATTTATACACCTTATTCCATATGGGCGAATATGGTGTAGCGTAATCACGATATAAGGAGGATCCCAAGTTGAGATATGACATAAGTGCGGAGATCAGGCTTTTGCTTGTGAATCAATCGGATGAAAAGGTACAGATGCTTTACAATTCGAACCCGTATACGTGGCCAATGCCCTTGATTGGACCCCGCCCGCCGTATTACACCAACCCCCGGTATGTGTTGAATTACCCGCTCATATGATTTTGAAAAAACTGTCAGGAAAAATTGAACTGCACCCCAATTGTTAGACATCATCTAACGATTGGGGTGCAGTTCATCTCTCTGGCGGTCCTTTAGGTTTTGTGCACGTTTGACATGATTCAGTTTTTCTTATTACAGTGCTTTAAGCAGTAATCGTCCTTATATAGTTATTTCTCGCAAACATAAACAAGGCTAAATGAGAAAAAACTTGATTTCTCATGGGTTTTTCTGTATGACCTGTAGTGGGCTCGAACCACTGACCCCCACCCTGTTAAAATTGTAAGCTGATATTTTTTTGCTGTCATACTGTATTAAACCCTTGGCATATGGATTAGAATCCGCCGCTTGTAGCCGGATGTTCGTTTATCGATTCCTTCCATGATGCCGTTCACTTGCGACTTGAGAGAAGCGAGCAAAGAAAAGTCGACCGGAATAAACGTATGACCAGCCGACCAGCCGAGTGTGAGCATTCGAAACCCTTTGTAGTAGCAACCGGTTGCATGATCCTTAAACCTAGAGAGCAACTTAACCGCCTTACTGCGATTCCGCTCAAACATGGAATCGTCGACTACAAATACGGATACGTGATCCTCTCCGGAGAGCGGCTGGACCTTGTCGATCGTAGAGGAACTGAGTAAGGACAAGAATCTACGCCATACATAGCTACTGTGAATTTCACTTAGGTTACCTTGAGAAATCTCTTTACTTAATTTGGCCCATTTATCTCACCAGTTTTCTTATTGAATTATATAAGAAATAAATAGGGGAGCCTAATTAATGTTCAATTAGGCTCCCCTCTCAGCTGTTGATACAATCAGAGTACACTTGCCGAGTTTCTTTACGACTTTCTTTACTACTTTCAAACTTTATTTACTTCTTTCCAACTTTTTTACATCGGGACAAATGCTGTTCGAAGAAAATAAAGTATTAGACTGGGTATGTTACTCCCACGCGGCTTTTCGAATAATAAAACCGTCAGATAACGTAAAATAAGTATTAAACTTGCCCCAACTATAAAAACTGCGGTAGCCGTGGACGAGAAAATAAAGTCCTAGGCTGCCGCTGTTTTGTCGAGCTATCCGTTCAACTAACGTTCTCCGATAGTTGAATGACGGTCTACATATTTACTCTTGTTGCCTATCACCAAATATTATTCTGTAATTCTATTATGCTGCTTTATTTTCGAAAATTATGACCATTTTTTTGCTGCCTAAATATTCAACAGAAGTATTAAGCTGTTCCGACACAAAGCGTACTGGAACAAAAGTACTATTATTTATTTGAAGTAAGGGAGCGTCAAACATCACGGTTTGCTGGTTTACCCGTACCTGACTGTTTCCCACGTTCCAACGAATCGTTTTTCCGTCTTTCTCGATCGTTACCTCTTTTGTGCTTTGGTTCCAGCTTACATTTGCCCGAAGTTTCTCGGAAGCCTGGCTCTTCATGGCCATCGCCTTTTCCGGCACCGCTGTACTCATCTGGAATGAATGGAACGTAAACTCAATTTACGGCTTTGTCTGCGGATTCATAAGCGCTGTTGCGTTTGCCCTCTATACGGTTCTGGCCCGGGGACTGTATCAAGCACTTCCTTATCGGGATGTGCTTATGCTCACAACTGCAGCGGGTGCCGTCAGCTTATGGCTTTTGGCCCTGTGCACCGGCGGCTTAATCGGCGCTTATGGGGCACTGGCCCGGCTACAGACCGCCCAGTGGCTGGAGCTGGCCTACATCGTCGTGTTTGTCAGTGTCATCGGCTATGCGATGAACGGCTTCGGTTTAAGACAGCTTCCTTCGGGAATCGCCGCGTCAGTTACATTGTACCCCCAGCCTATATTCGCCGCCGTTCTGCAATGGTTTTGGATCGGAGCCGCACCGGCTCCGCTGACGGTATTGAGCGTTTTCATTATTTTCGGCGCCACCGCTCTTATGCGCCAGACAGCCCGGAATGCGTCATCCAAATCCGGATCGCCGGAAGCCGCTGTATGACCATATGTGCCGAGAATGGTGTTCCCCGTGTCGGTTAAAAAATGACCTTGGAGTATTGCCTTAAATTCCATCGCGCGCGAGGCCCGAAGCAATGTGCCCACTATTTTGAATAACAGGCGCATTGTGCAGGTACGCGAACTCCGATTATGAAAAAAGCTGAGCCATTTGATAGTAGATCGGCATTCCCAAAGCCAGATTGAACGGGAATGTAATCCCTAATGAAAGCCCCAGGTAGATGGACGGATTTGCCTCCGGGACGGAAGAGCGAAGTGCGGCCGGGGCGGCAATATAGGAAGCACTTCCGGCCAGAACTCCCATCAGGGTCATCCCTCCAAGCGACAAACCGGAGACGTATCCTACCCAAATGCCCATCACCCCTAATACGACGGGCGCAAAGACGCCTAAAAGAATCAATTTCAAGCCGTGTCTGCGGACATCCCTAAGGCGCTGACCGGCGATCAACCCCATATTCAGAAGGAACAACATCAATATGCTGCTGTACATATCGATAAACAGCGGCTTTATGGTCGCCATGGCGTCATGTCCGACCGACCATCCGACGAGGAGACTGCCGAGTAAAAGAAACACGCTTTTGCCAAACAAGCTTTCTCGTAATACGGCCGGGTTTATGCCGTCTATGAATGAACCCCTTGCAATGATTCCGGAACTATAGGAGTGCAGAGGCGCAGATGCCGCAGATGCCTTTCGCTGTTCAATTGTCTTAAGGAGTAAAAGGGATACCAGAATCGCCGGACTTTCCATAATGGCCACCATTGCACTCATGTAGCTTTCATAGCCCGTTTGAACATGGCCCAAAAACTCAACCGCCGCCCCGTATGTCACGATGCTGACGGAACCGTAGCTAGCGGCCAGTCCGATCGCATTTTTCAGGTCCAATCCGATCCACCGGCTTATTATCAGCATGATCACGGGAATGACGGCGCCAAGCAGAATCGCCCCTGATATTGGCCTCGCCAAATCGGAAAGGGGATATTCGGACAGCTCGATTCCCCCCTTCAAACCGATGGCAATTAATAAGTAAATACTTAAAAATTCACTTAATCCTCCAGGAAACTTTAAATCGGATTTCACTAACGATGCGATCAGCCCTAAAACAAAAAACATGACTACCGGACTCATCAAATTTTGGATTACGCTATCAAACATGAATGAAAACCCCTTTCCAAATAAGAAAAACCGGAAATCTCAGGCAGCGGGCCTGATGATTTCCGGATTATTTTCAACTAACGGTGGCGTTTTTGAAAATCTACCAGTAAGTTATAACCATCTTTTCTCAAGTGAATCGGACAAAATAAAGACCATGACCCGCTCTCCGGTTACGGTACTGATATCCGTATGGAAACTGGCAACGGATTCCCTGGTTATCTGCTGAATCATGTCGCCCAGCTGTTCCCGCCCCGACTCGACAAGATCGGCGCGAATCTTTTTAACGGACAACTGCCTTTCCCGCGTCTTAGCCAGCGCTTGTTCGGCCGGTGTCAAAATCCCTTTCAGCTGAACAATAA
Organism: Paenibacillus praedii; assembly: GCF_049725345.1. Taxonomy (NCBI): domain Bacteria; kingdom Bacillati; phylum Bacillota; class Bacilli; order Caryophanales; family Paenibacillaceae; genus Paenibacillus; species Paenibacillus praedii. Next base: position 147,723 of record NZ_JBMWAM010000011.1, read on the forward strand.
TCATATTACGCAGAATATCGGATTTTACCAGCACGGATCCCCTTCCCAAACACTCCTTCTCCCATTGGGTAAGAGCCCAGCTCAATTGCGCTTCCAATTCGCCCTTGGACATGCTCCGTTCCATCGCTTCCTCGACCTCCAACACGCAAAAAATCGGCATATTCCTTATGGCAGTCTAACCAAAAAGAACATACCGATTTACAGTAAACGTAATCTTGAACGGCTACGCCTTTTCATCCTGAACCGTTCATGGCTCAGATTGCTAAAGCGGGATTCATTCGGAAGATTATTTTTACGAATCATTCGGCGCTATTATTTTAATTTATTATAGTGGATTTTAGCGGGTTATCAACGAGTAAATAAACAGCCGTGCGCACATAAATTCTATGCTTCGATTTTGAACTTTTTAACTTCTTGTGTCAATTGTTCGGCCATCCCGTCCAGCATCCGCGATGAACTCGAAATTTCCTCCATCGACGCAAGCTGCTCTTCCGTTGCCGCCGAAATGCTTTGTGTGCTGGCAGCCGACTCCTCCAATACCCGGGTGATGTCGCTAATCGATTGTGCAACTTTCACCGTGTCGGTTGTCATCTGCTGGATACGGGATGCAGCATGCTCAAGCTCGGCGCTCGCGTTATTGATTTGATCGCGAATATGATAAAAAGACTGCCCTGAAGACTGAACCACTTCGAGCCCATGCTTTACTTCGTCGGCCACCGAATTCATGGATGTCATCGCACTGTTTGTCTGATTCTGGATTTGAACGATCAGCTCCGTGATCTGTTGAGCCGAATCCGCCGATTGCTCAGACAATTTGCGGACTTCGTTGGCGACAACCGCAAAACCGCGGCCATGCTCCCCTGCCCGTGCCGCTTCAATAGCTGCATTTAATGCGAGCAGATTCGTTTGCGCAGCGATGCCGGTAATCACTTCAACGATATTGCCTATTTCCTGGGAACGCTCACCGAGCGCCTGGATGTCGACCGACAGTACATTCACGATATTTTGGATGGAATCCATCTGCTTCTCGGCGGATTGGATCGATGACGCACCGGAATTGGCCCTCTCGAGATTCACGAGCGAGTTCTCGCTGATTTTCTGTATATTATCCGAAACAGTCGTTAAGCTTTGAGAAATATTATTCAATACATTTGAAGTTTCCTGTACGCCCCGAACCTGCTCTTCGGTGCCTGCAGCGACCTGTTCAACCGTGGATGCAATGTGCTCGGTTGCGCGGCTCGTTTGCTCCGCTCCATTGCTTAAATCGGTCGACGACGCGGACAATCGCTCGGAAGTATGCGCCACCTCTTTAAGCATTGTCCGCAGACTTTCGGACATCCGGTTAAAGTCATTCGCAAGCAGCCCGAATTCGTCTTTGAATTTGATATCCACATGCTCACGGAAATCGCCTTCGCCCGCCTTACCGATCGCCACCCGCAGCTTGTTGATTTTGCTCGAGATGACGTGAGCGAACAAATATGAAACGACAAGCGAAGCAAGCAAGGCTATGATTGTGGCAATCAAGAACTTCTGTTGAAGTGCGTCCAGCCTTGTGGAGTAGATGATTTCCTCCCTGCCGCCGGCACCCACAATCCAGCCCCACGGTTCATAATAATCCTGATAGGCGATGTAGGTATAAACCGGTTCGTTCGGATTCTGCCAAATTTCTCTCACGATCTGACCTGTCAGATTAGGGTTGGCCCATGTATCTCTTACCGTGTATTTGTCACCGACCTGATAATCCCAAAGGTTCTGACCTTCGGCAGCATCAGCGTGCATAGTCATCACGCCGTCCAACTGGAAAGCCCAGAAAAACATATAATCGTTTTGTGACATTTTCGTTTGCGAGATGTCCCGCGACCCGTCTGCGGTTTTTGGTCCGACCGCATGGGTGCGGTACATTTCCTGTGCCTCTTGCAGCGACATATTGCCCGCTTTGACCTGCTCGTTGTACGAGTCCATAAGTCCGATAGTATCCTTTAGGACATTCTCAAACATTTCTTCCGCGACATCCAAAACTTCATTTTTTGCACTTTGATAAGAAATGAAGAACATAACAAGCAAAACCGTAGCTAAAATGACAAAATTGACAGCCATGAGTTGAAGCTTTATTCCGATACCTCTTTTCACTGACTTTGCCTCCCCGAACTCTCGCTCTAACCTTGCACTTTCTAGAGATGTGTCAAACTTAAGCTTAGTTTCTAACATTCACTTCTGCCCCCCATGATGTAGTTAGAGAGTATATCGGTGTAAATGTGATTTTTATGATACCAAAAATTAATGTGTACTCTTTAAGCCTACTGCCCCTTTAACTTTTGTCTCCCGTAAGCCCAATTGGATCGGCTACACTAAGTTGGACAGAAAAAATAAGGGCTTGTAGAATAAACCTATCATGCTAAGGAGCGGATCTC
>NZ_JBMWAM010000012.1:0-132873 GCF_049725345.1 Paenibacillus praedii
GTGTGGAGCTGACGAATACTAATCGGTCGAGGGCTTATCCTAAAAAAGTTTGCATGGACCCATACATCCGGCAGACAGCAGCAAAGGCTTTCAGCAGCCATTCTCTTTCGTATCCAGTTTTCAGCGTGCAAAACATACCATTTTACATACTGATATTGACGGTTTGGGCAACAAATATGGAGCTGTGGTGTAGTGGCCTAACATGCCTGCCTGTCACGCAGGAGACCGCGGGTTCGAATCCCGTCAGCTCCGCCATTGAATGAACGATCTGGCTAACATTTTTGTTGGGGATTAGCCAAGCGGTAAGGCAACGGACTTTGACTCCGTCATTCTCAGGTTCGATCCCTGAATCCCCAGCCATTTTTATGCGGAAGTGGCTCAGCGGTAGAGCATCGCCTTGCCAAGGCGAGGGTCGCGGGTTCGATTCCCGTCTTCCGCTCCATCATTTCTAACCAAAGCATCTTGCTAAGCAGGATGCTTTTTTTGTATATCCAGCAGGGGAGGGAATGCTTCAATGCGTAAACTGGTTTTTTTTGTAGGAGGAGCAGGTGCGGGCAAGACGACGCTTGCGAAGGCTGTGGCAAGGAGAAGCGGTGCAGCATTTTTTGATATGGATACACTTCTTCGTCCAGCGGCTGTCGCGCTTATGACGCAAGCAGGACTTGATCCTAGTGACCGGGATTCTGCCGCATACAAGGAGCTTTGCCGAGATCTAGGCTACCGTATTACAATGGATGCCGCTCTAGAGAATATTGCAATCGGGACGGATACGCTGGTCATTGGTCCATTTACGAAAGAAACAGAGACCCCGGATTGGATCGAGCAGGAGCTCTCAGCAATCGGGGCCTCATTAGGTGATGTTGATGTAAAGGTTGTGTTTGTTACGCTTCCAGACGAGCAGCTTTATTACAGCCGTATCTCTCAAAGAGATTTAGAGATCGATCGGTGGAAGCTCGAGCACTGGAGCGAGTTCAGCCAATCACTTGTGAAGCGAGAGCTGAAATGGAGTATTCCAGCAGCGGCAGTGCTTTATTTTGATAATTCCAAGCCGTTAGACCAAGAGGCTTTAGCCGTTTTGGAAGCTTTTATTTACGGTGCCGCAACTTGACTCATGTTACTCTGCAGCGGGTTTGCTATTGTTCAGCTGTTGATAAACGGCTCTCGTCTTAGCAGGGTCTTGCTTATTATAAATAACGTACAAGCCGTCCAGCTTAATAAAGATGTAAGGTGGCTTATTTTTGAATATATAAAGCTTGGCTGCTCCCAGTTCCTCTAAGGAGAAATTACCGCGAGCATACTCAGCCGTTGCTGCCCCGTTGGTTCGGAAGCCGCTCGGGACAGTCTCCTCGAGCGTAAGCTCTTGAATATCGTTCAGGTGGAAGCTGTAATCGTACAAAGGATAATCGATAATAACCTTGCCGTCTTCCTGAATGAGCAGTGCAGGCGATGTATGGTCCGCTCGAACCGCCATCGCGGCAAGCGGCAATACGATGATGACGGCAAGCACCATCCCGCCGTATTGCATCCATTTTCCAGTACGGGTTGCCATGTTGAAGGTTGTCCCTATGCCGATGCGTTTAGGTACCATGACGGACTGATCATTAGGGTTAAAATAGGTCGAGCCGTTAATCCAGTATTCGTCGTCATCGGTCAGAATACCTTGGCCGTCTGTATCAGCCAGACTTTCCTCAAGAGAACGAACCTTATTATGTACGTAGAATATCGCCCCAAGAGGAACCAGAGAAACCATAACGATACCAATTACCCATAAGTCAAAGTTAGACGAGCTGCCTTGCGTCAAAATCGTATAAGCGATAATGGCGTTAAGACTCTCAAATATGGCCATGCCTAACCATAGGACAGACCAGTAGCGCTTTGCCGCTCGATTGATAGCCGCATTGATATCTTGATTATCGCTGTAGATTTTCATATTCATATTGCGAAAAGCTCCATAAATGCCGAATAGAACGATCGTCATGATGAGTGAAGCGACTCCGGTCATTTTTAACAGCAGGTTGGCATTGGAAATAGAAGCGATAATCAGGCTCATAGAAATTAAAGCAGGAATTAAAAACCAGTGTGGAGAGATGACCCCGGCTTTTTTCAACAGGTTGATCTTAGTATCAATACGGACGATGCGCTTTTCTCCGACAAACCAGTCCTTTTCTCTTTTGAGGGCGGTGGTCAGGCGATGAAATTTGTTGAACGGAAGCTTGGCGGTGTAGAGAAATGCTGCAAACCATATAAACGTATAGATAAAGGCCATAGAGAAGTAGTCCGCGAGCAAAAATAGAGGTGTGATGCTAACAAAGGCAATAATACCGAATCGTGTATAAGCGCGCTTGTAATCAGACTTCAGCTGTTTAATGGAAGCATCCTCCAAGGCGTGCGATGGGAGCGTAACGCCAAACAAAATGGAGCTGCCCGTCCTTGCTTGATTCAGATAAAGGACAAGAATGATAATGTAAGCAATTACGGTTGGTATAATTAGCATCAGATTGTTCATTAAAAGTAATTCCTCCTATTCAGGTAAGGGGTGGTTTTTAACGGCAGCTGCTGCAAAAATGCTGGAGCAAATAAACATGAATTCCTCGCGTCCGACTCCTTTAAGACAAGCCTCTGAAATAACTAGCGTTAAATCGCGTTCCAGCTTCGCATTGAAATCAGAATTTCTGATGCATTCCGTCGCCACCTTGGCGCCGTGTCTGCGATCGATGGAGATGAAGCCTTCGTTTTTCAAAATGGTATAGGCCTTGTTGACGGTCATGGCATTCACGTCCAAATCATCTGCCAGCTGTCTTACCGTCGGTAGTTTCTCCCCGTGGACCAATCCGCCTACGCCAATTCCGATGACGATTTGGTTTCGAAGCTGAACGTAGATTGGAATTTCGCTATTATAGTCTAATGTAATAATCATCGGATCACCTCTTGCAATAAAGTATTGTTTGTATTGCAGATAATAATACAAATAAAATAGGATGTCAAAAATCCAGCTGGAAAATTTGGACAGACTATGTCATCTAAAGCTATAATAAACGAGGGTGCTCAAGCACATTGTATGAGAAAAATAGAAGAACAATCCTATAAATAACTTCAAGGAGCAGCTAATATGATACGATTTGGTGTGATCGGAACGAACTGGATTACGGAAGCATTTATTGATGCGGCACGCGAGGTGGAGGGCTTCGCTTTAAAGGCGGTTTATTCACGTAAAGAGGAGACAGCAAGCGCATTTGCCTCCAAGCACGGTATCGCTCATATTTTTACAGATGTAGAGGAGATGGCTGCAAGCGGTGAGATCGATGCTGTATATATTGCAAGCCCGAACTCCTTCCATAAGGATCATGCGATTGCCTGCATGAATAAAGGCATTCACGTGCTGTGCGAGAAGCCGATGGCTTCGAATGTGAACGAGATGCGTCAAATGATCGCTGCCGCACAAGCGAACGGCGTATTGTTGATGGAGGCACTCAAATCAACGCTGCTTCCCAGCTTTAAAGCCATTGAACAAAATGTGCAAAAGCTAGGTACGGTGCGTCGATATTTTGCGAGCTATTGCCAGTACTCCTCGAGATATGACGCATACAAGTCCGGTACGGTGCTCAATGCGTTTAATCCGGCTTTTTCGAATGGGGCCTTGATGGATCTGGGCGTTTATTGTATCTACCCGCTGGTGGCGCTGTTCGGCAAGCCGGACGTTATCAAAGCAACCGGTGTCATACTCGAATCCGGCGTCGATGGGGAGGGAAGCATCGTGCTGCAATATAAGAGTATGGATGCAGTCATTATGTATTCGAAGATTACACACTCCTTGATTCCTTCAGAGATCCAAGGGGAAAATGGCAGTATGGTTATTGACAAGATCAGTGAAGCTGGAAAGGTCGAAATTCAATATCGGAACGGAACGATTGAAGATATTTCACAGCCTATGGGCAGTAAATTGATGTACTACGAGGCTAAGGAGTTTATTGAGCTAATTCAGGCTGGTAAAACGGAGTCTTCGGTAAATACCTTTCAAAATTCGATAGCCACGATGGAAATTATGGACGAGGCAAGAAGACAGATCGGACTGGTGTATCCAGCAGATTCTGTTGTATTGTAATCATTCGACCGATGGAATGGATTTTTTCATCGCCCCCATTTTCCGGAGTCAGTTGTATCGCTATCTCACCTTAATGCCTGACCATGGACGATAACGTCGGTGGTCTTTTTTTTTACAAATTAAGTGGAGAGGGAGTGGAATTTATGTATCACGAGCTTTATGGGACAGCTTGTTTTTTGGTTAAAAATTTATACCTAATTACTTGAAATTTGGTTATGGAATACTTGAAGATTTTATGGAATAATTAATTAAGATTAAAGTCCTTGTTAAGAGCAAAATTGTCGAAAGCAACGACGCAAAGCCAACAGGCCTAATAGGTATTTCTTAAGGTGACCGGGTTATCGAAGGATGAATAACGATTATTGCAGTTATTGCTGGATTAACTCTTCCTCCAAACATCAGGTTGACGCATATTTTATACATAGGAAGGGAACTCGAAAAGTGGAACAAAATATTATGCGTCAAACGGGCAGCGACAACCGGTTTGAGGTTGTTCAGAAAATAGCCAATTTGGGTTATTGGGAATTTGATCATGTGCGGCAGAAGGCTTCATGGTCCCATCAAATGTTTGTTATTTGTGGAATTGACAATGACTTCCCCGTGAGTGAGGAGGCTTTCTTCGGTCTGATATATACTGAAGACCGCGATCGCGTACTCCAAAATTTCAAGTTATCCCTTGAAACGAAAGAAACTCTCGATAGCGAGTTTCGGATTGTCCGTCCAAATGGAGAGATGCGAGACGTGTTGTCTCACATCAGCCACGTCAAGGATGCTAATGATGAAGTAACAATCACAATCGGAACGATACAGGATGTAACCGAAGGCAAGAGATTGCAGCATCGTTTAACTGTAGAAGAGCAAAACTATAAATCATTATTCGAAAATAATCCAAACGCTGTCTTTTCGTTTGACTTGGATGGTCGTTTTTTGTCGTGCAATTCTGCTCTTGAGAAAATGTTCGGCTATAGCAAAGAGGAAATTATAGGCGGCAGCTTTCATCATTTTGTTGCTGAAGAAAGCCTCGAGATGACCATTCATCAATTTGAGGAATCCGTGAGGACACGCGCTCCGCTAAACTATGACACGACCGGCGTCACCAAGGATGGCGAGATTATAGAGGTAAATGTGACGAATATTCCGATGATAATCAACGATGAATTAATCGGAATTTACGGCATTGCTAAGGACATTACGCAACAGAAGCTGGTAGAGCGTTCTCTTAGAGAAGCGGAAATGAAATATCGAAGCATCGTAGAGCAATCGCTCGTAGGCATTTTTATCGCGCAGAAGGATCGGTTTGTTTATACGAATAAGCAGTTGGACATTATGATGGGTTATGACACATTAATAGGTTTATCGGTTATTGAAATGATTCATAGCAATGACCGGAAATCGATAGCTGGCCAGATATCGGAGCTAGGGGTAGGTGAGTCATTAACGGATCTGTGTCATCGGGTAATAAGGCGGAATGGAAGTATTATCATTTGCGAGGTTCATTATAAGTGCATAACTCACCTGGGTGAGAGAGCTATCATCGGAACCGTATTGGATATTACCGATCGGAGCAAGACGGAGGAGCAGAACCATTATCTCGCTTATCACGATTATTTGACGCAGCTTCCTAATCGGAGGATGTTCGAGGAGGAGCTCGAGAAGCAGCTTAAAATCTGTGAAGTTTACAATCAAAAGCTAGCTGTTCTATTGCTTGATCTGGATCGGTTTAAATATATCAATGATACATTAGGACATCCGATAGGAGATACATTGCTGAAGCGAATAGCCGATAGGTTGAAAGGCTTTTCGAGTAACGGTAAAATAGCTTACCGTCTCGGTGGAGATGAGTTCGCCATCGTCATAACTGATTTTCATATGCAAAGTGAAGTGACGGCTATTGTCAATGCTGCCATTCAGTTAATTAAGGAGCCCTTCCTTGTAGAGGGATTCGAGCTTAATCTTACCGTCAGTGTCGGCATTAGTCAGTCGCCTGAGGATGGACAATCTGTTGAAAGCCTGATGAAAAATGCGGACACGGCCTTGTATTATGCCAAGTCAAGCGGAAGAGACCAGTCCCAGAGCTACTCTTCTTCATTAAACGTACAGACATTTAAGCTGTTTGCTCTAAGCAACGACCTGCGAAAAGCGCTAGCTAAGGGTGAGCTTTACCTGCAGTACATGCCAAGGGTGCAATCGCATTCGATGAAAATTGTTGGAGTCGAGGCATTGCTGCGTTGGAATCATCCGGACTGGGGACAGGTATCACCTGCGGAATTTATTCCGATCGCGGAGGAAACGGGGCTAATCGTTCCGATCGGTGAGTGGGTACTGCGCGAAGCGTGCAAGCAGTGCAGGAAATGGAAAAGTATGGGGCTGCCCGCGATCACCGTATCCGTGAACTTTTCTGTGAAACAGCTGCTGCAGCAAAATATATTGCAGATCATTGACCAAGTCATTGAGGAAACTGGCTTTTCTCCTGATCGCTTGGAAATTGAAATTACGGAAAGCTCTTTTATTAGCAATGAGAAGGTCATAACAGAGCTTTTGGTTGAATTGAGGAAACGAAAGATTAAAGTTTCGCTCGATGATTTTGGAACAGGCTATTCCTCACTTTACTTGCTTAAGCAATTGAGTCTGGATACGATTAAGATTGACCGCTCCTTTGTTGAGGAGATGCTTGCGGAGCAATCTAACAAATTTATTATTCAAAGCATTATACAGTTAGCGCTAGGATTGAACATGCAGGTCGTAGCAGAGGGCGTTGAGACAGAAGAGCAGTTCAACTATTTACGTGAGCTGCGTTGTGATGAAATACAAGGTTATTACTTTAGCAGACCAGTTAATCCGGAGGTTATTGTGGAATATTTAAAAGATAACTCCCGTTTAATGCCGGCTGCGCTTTTGCGTAAAAAAGTGCCGATCATCAATCGCCGAAAATACTTTCGAATCGAGCTAGAGTACAGTATCATTGCTGAAATGACGATTTCGATGTTCAAAGGAAGAAGGGTGAGTCTTGGAAGCACAGAAGTATTTGTCGTGAATATCGGTTCTGGCGGTCTTCGATTTATGGTCGGTGTTAAGCTGCCGGTAAACAGCGATATTTTATTGAAGTTTAAGACTCAAATCATGAATCAAATGTATGAAATACATGGCTTTATTGTCTGGACAAATGAAATAGACGATAAGATTTATGAATATGGGGTGCAATTTCAAATGAAGGAAGTTGAGCATGCAGAGCTGGTCAATGGACTGAATATATTGGCGATTAAGCAGCTCGAGGGCATCCTGCCGCAAACGCAAAATGATATAGGTGACCCGGTGCTGCGTATAAAGGAGCTGCAAAGGCTGAAATAAGTGAACTTCATAGAGATAGGAAATAAAGCATCCTGCAATCGGCATCGACCGGCAGCGGGATGCTTTGTTTTTTTTGCCAAAATCAGTTTTGTCGCATCGGCCAATGGGTAATAGGAAATAGTAGTAAATGTAAAGGAGGGGATTCGCGTTGAAATTAACGCCTGAGCAGCGCATTCAACTGCATGGCTTCAATAATTTGACGAAGTCACTGAGCTTCAACATGTATGACATCTGTTATACGAGAACGAGGGAAGAGCGCGAAGCATATCTCGCTTACATTGACGAGCAGTATAACTCAGACAGGCTGACGAAAATTTTGAACGGGGTGTCGGATATTATAGGGGCCCACGTGCTTAATATAGCGAAGCAGGATTACATTCCGCAGGGCGCGAGCGTGACTCTGCTCGTATCGGAGGGACCCGTCGATGAGGCGCCTACGGAATCTTTTGAAGAGTCTCCTGGCCCCTTGCCTGATTCAGTCGTTATGCATTTGGATAAAAGTCATATAACGGTACATACTTACCCGGAATATCACCCGAATGAAGGAATCAGCACGTTTCGAGCTGACATCGACGTATCGACTTGCGGTGAGATTTCACCGCTTAAGGCGCTCAACTACTTGATTCATTCGTTCGATACGGACATTATGACGATTGATTACCGGGTGCGCGGCTTCACGCGCGACATTAGCGGCCATAAGCTGTTTATCGATCATGACATCAATTCGATTCAGAACTATATTCCGAAGGAAGATTGCATCCTCTATGACATGATCGACGTTAATATTTACCAGGAGAACATTTTCCACACGAAATGTAAGCTAAAGCGGTTCGATTTGAACAATTATTTGTTTGGGTATACGAAGGATACATTGTCCGAGCAGGAGCAAGAGGAAATTACGAGAAGTCTGAAAACTGAGATGGACGAAATCTTTTACGGAAAAAATATAAGGAGCTGATCCCATTATGCCGAGCACTTCCACGAAGAAGCAGGTAAATCCGCCGCAGCATCAGAATCATCAGCCAGGTTATGAATCGGAAATGAAGCCGCTGCCGGTCTATGAAACGGAAACGTATAAAGCGGCTGGCAAGCTGAAGGGGAAAACAGCGATTATTACGGGCGGCGACAGCGGAATTGGCCGTGCGGTTGCCGTTGCATACGCGAAGGAAGGCGCGGACGTTGCCATTGTTTATTTGAATGAGCATGAGGACGCGAAGGCTACGAAGGAAGCGGTAGAGAAGGCGGGAGCGAAATGCATGCTCATTGCTGGAGATATCGGGGAGGAAGGCTTCTGCAAGAGTGTAGTCGACCAAACGGTTACGGCATTCGGCAAGCTGGATATCCTTGTGAATAACGCGGCGGAGCAGCATCCGCAGCAGAAGCTTGAGGATATTACCTCTGAGCAGTTGATCGCTACGTTCCGGACGAACGTATTCAGCATGTTTTATCTTACCATTGTTGCCCTTCCGCATTTGAAGGAGTCCAGCGCGATTATTAATACAGCTTCGATTACGGCATATCGAGGAAATCCATCGTTGATTGATTACTCGGCAACCAAAGGCGCAATCGTCTCGTTTACACGAGCTCTTGCGGTTAATGTAGCCGGGCAGGGCATCCGGGTTAACGGAGTAGCACCAGGTCCGATTTGGACGCCTCTTATTCCTTCGACCTTCGATGAGCAGGCTGTAGCTACATTCGGCTCCGACACGCCGATGATGCGGCCGGGCCAGCCGCATGAGCTGGCGGCCGCCTACGTCTATTTGGCTTGTGAGGATTCAAGCTATATGACGGGTCAGTTTCTTCATATTAATGGCGGAGAAGTCGTTAATGGTTAATTGTCAGCTCACAAGAAGCCATGCAGCTTCGCATAATTTCCCCAGTGCGGCGTCTAATTAATCCCGATTTTCTCTTCTCCATCAGCGGAGCCACATCATGGCTTGTACCTATCGGTGGAGCTGCGTTTGATTCTTCAGCAATGAAATGTCGCAGAATTGTTCCTTTAGAACAACGGAAGGCGATTTTTTTTTGGAAATGGGGCTCATTTGACTAGGGGGTGCACATTGGATACAATGCAAGCTATAGCAAGATTTAACAGGCGGTATTGGAATGAAAGGGAGACGATGATTCATGAAAGAATTCGAACAACATTTAGATAAGTATGCGGAGCTGATCGTACGGATCGGCGTAAATGTACAGCAGGGGCAAGAGGTATTCGTAACGGGCGCTGTCGACAATGCAGAGCTGGTCAGGCTCGTGGCAAACAAGGCGTATGCAGCAGGGGCAAGCAACGTTCATGTGGAGTGGACCGATGATTCGCTGTCCAGATTGAAGTATGAAAAAGCGGCAGATGAGGTGTTTACTCGGTATCCGGCTTGGGAGACCGATAAGCGCAACTCATTTGTTGAGCGCGGGGCGGCATTTATTTCCATCGTTTCTTCCAGTCCGGACTTGCTGAAAGGGATCGATTCCGGACGAATTTCCAGCTTCCAGAAGGCTTCCGGCGAAGGACTGAAGGAATTCCGCCGAGCGATTCAATCGGATAAGGTAAGCTGGACGGTTGTTGCCGCTGCCAGCAAGAAGTGGGCGATGAAGGTGTTCCCCGAAGCGGAAGAAGCGGAAGCGGTCGAACGGCTGTGGACGGCGATTTTCAATTCTGTAAGACTTCATACGGATGATCCGGTTAAAGCGTGGGAAGAGCATAATGCCAACCTGCACAGCAAGGGTGAGAAGCTGAACGAAAATCGGTTCCAGAAGCTGCATTATACCGCTCCAGGTACTGATCTGACGATTGAACTGCACGAGAAGCATATTTGGGTTGCTGCGGGCAGCACCAACATAAACAATGTTCCGTTCATGGCTAACATGCCGACGGAGGAAGTCTTCACAGTTCCGCTGAAGACAGGCACGAACGGTTACGTATCGAGCACGAAGCCGCTAAGCTATGGCGGCAATATTATTGACCGGTTTAAGCTGACATTTGAGAGTGGCCGCATCGTGAAGGCAGAGGCTGAGGAGGGCCAGGACATTTTGCAGAAGTTGATTGATATCGATGACGGCGCGCATTACCTTGGCGAGGTCGCGCTTGTCCCGCATCAGTCTCCGATTTCGCAATCGAACATTTTGTTCTACAACACACTGTTTGACGAGAACGCATCGAATCATCTCGCGATTGGAAGCGGCTATGCTTTCAACATTGAAGGCGGTAAAACAATGTCGCCGGAGGAGCTTGAGGCGCACGGCGTAAACGCAAGTATTACGCATAACGATTTCATGATCGGCTCTGCCGAGATGGATATCGACGGCATTCGTAGTGACGGAACGGTTGTTCCGATCTTCCGCAAAGGGAACTGGGCAATTTAATAGCGCAAGCTTTTATAAAAGGTTGTCTTGGAGAAGCGGCGGCTGCTTCACGGCTACCTTTTTTTGTTTTTTTCTGGGATTCGTTACAGATATCTTAGGACTTTCCAGTGCCCTGTATGACGTTTGTCATGTCTTCTTATTGACGTTTATGACTACAGCGGCATGACGCTTTTGTTTACAATAGTTATAGAATAGTACGTTAGACGTTCAGGGTAGTCTCCAAGCGTCATATTAAGGAGGAATTAGTTAATGACAGAGCCGAAGCAAGCTCACTTAAAAAAAGAAGTTGCCCCTTTTGAAAAAACGGATTTAAAATCGAGCATCAGACAGATGATCAATACCTTAATTCCGCTCGTTCTGCTCTGGTATGCCGCTTATTATAGTCTTTCAGTTTCGATTTGGCTTACGCTTGCATTAGGGATGGTTACTTCAGGGTTTGTCATTCGGACCTTCATTATCTTCCATGACTGCTGTCACGGGTCGTTCTTCAAAAGAAAAAAGGCTAACGATATCGTAGGCACGATTACCGGCGTTCTTACGCTCGTTCCATATATGCAGTGGAAAAACACGCATGCCATCCATCATGCGACCAGCAGCAACCTCGACAAAAGAGGCGTTGGCGATTTATGGATTTTAACAGTAGATGAGTATAAATCGGCTTCTTTCGTAAAACGTATGGCATATCGCGTTTACCGGAACCCGCTTGTCATGTTCGGCATTGGACCGATCGCTGTATTTCTTCTTCAATATCGCTTCAACCGTAAAGGTGCAAGACGCAAGGAAAAGCTGAACACTTACCTGACTAACGCTCTGATTGTTGGCTTGTATGCGCTGCTTATCTGGGCGATCGGCTGGCAGGCGTTCGTTATCGTACAGGGCCCGATTTTCTTCGTATCCGGTCTGTTGGGTATATGGCTGTTCTACGTGCAGCACCAGTTCGAGGATTCTTATTTTGAAAGTGAAGACGAGTGGAGCTATGTGAAGGCTGCCGTAGACGGAAGCTCGTATTATAAATTACCGAAGGTATTGCAATGGATAACAGGCAATATCGGTTATCATCACGTGCATCATTTGAGCCCGAAGGTGCCAAATTATTACTTGGAGGAAGCGCATAATTCCACGCCTCCCCTTCACAAAGCAACGACGATCACGATCAAGGAAAGCTTAGCATCGCTCAATTTTCACCTTTGGGATGAGACAGACAAGAAGTTTATCAGCTTCCGGGCGATGAAGCGCAATCTGCGGAGACCGGAAGCTGCTTCGGAGAAGCTTAAGAATCCTCGTCCAAGTTTCCAGGGAAAATAATTACGTAAGATAAGCAGTGTGTTAATATAGAAGGATAAACGTTATAAGCTAGTCGGCTCTAGCGGAAAAAAAAGGGTGGACGACCATGAATAAGTGGTATCAAATTTTTCAAAAAAGCACAGGTCTAAACCCTTATGTATGGGTCGTCTTCTACATCCTCCCTTTTTACTTTATTTTCCGGTCCTCCTCACCGTATGAGGTTGCTTCCGGGATCGTTATGATCATTCTTTTCTTTATATGCTACCGGCAGTCCTTCGTCTCGAAGGGCTGGCTCGTTTATTTCTGGACTAGCGTGCAAATCGTCATTTCAATCGCAATGACTTTGCTTTTCAGCTACGTCTATTTTTCGGTTTTTTTGGCTTTTTTTATCGGCAATATTCAGAATCGCGCCGGATTTATTACACTGTACGCGATACACCTGGCCAGTACGTTTATTACGGTCAATTATGGCTTCGCAACGCAGAACTCACTCTTTTTCACACAGTTTCCGTTCATTCTTATTAGCCTTATTGTTGTTATTCTATTACCTTTCAACACGCACAGCCGCATTAAGCAGGAGCAGCTTGAAGGCAAGCTGGAGGATGCGAATAAACGGATTTCAGAGCTGGTAAAGCTGGAGGAGCGTCAGCGTATTGCGCGGGATTTGCATGATACGCTTGGTCAGAAGTTATCCTTGATCGGCCTGAAGAGCGATTTGGCGGGAAGATTAATGAGTACAAATCCCGAAAAGGCGCAAGCCGAGATCGATGATGTTCGTCAAACGGCAAGAACGGCTTTGAAAGAAGTACGGGAAATGGTTACGCAAATGCGGGGTACGCGGCTTGAGGATGAGCTGTTCCGTGTGAAGCAAATTTTAAAGGCGGCAGAAATCGAATTTGAATTTGAGGGCGATGTGCAGTTGGAGGATACCAATGCCATGACGGAAAATGTTCTCAGTATGTGCTTGAAGGAAGCGGTCACGAATGTCGTTAAGCATAGCGGCGCTCATCATTGCTCTGTTACGATCGATTCTTCCCGTACGGAGGTCGTAATGCAGGTGAAGGATAACGGCATAGGTATCGCTGAGAAAGCGAAAAACTATAGGGGACATGGACTTCAAGGCATGAAGGAAAGGCTGGAATTCGTGAATGGAAGCCTCGAAATTGTATCGAAGGATGGTACAATGCTCATCATTACCGTGCCGAATGTGATAAGGCAAGTATAATGAAATGCCTGGAAAGGAGCTGAGGGAGGTGATTCGAATCGTCATTGCGGAGGACCAGCGCATGCTGCTGGGCGCCCTCGCTTCCCTGCTTGATTTGGAAGAGGACATGAAGGTCGTTGGGAGAGCAAGCAACGGAGAAGATGCGATTAAGCTCGTTCATGAGTATAAGCCAGATATTTGCATGATGGATATCGAAATGCCTGTGAAAACGGGGCTTGATGCGGCGGAGGAGCTGAAGGGACATGACTGCAAGGTCATTATTCTGACGACGTTCGCGCGGTCCGGATATTTTGAGCGGGCGCTTAAGGCTGGGGTTAGCGGCTATTTGCTTAAGGACAGCCCGAGCGAGGAGCTGGCGAACTCGATTCGCAGCGTCATAGATGGCAAACGAATTTTCGCATCTGAGCTTGTTGATGAGGCCTATGGACAAGAAAATCCTTTGACCGAACGGGAGAAGGAAGTGCTTGAGCTTGTCGCAGACGGCAAGAATACGAAGGAAATCGCAAGCGAGCTGTTCATTACGACAGGGACCGTCCGGAATTACATTTCCGTCATCCTGGATAAGCTGGACGTCAGCAACCGTATTGAAGCTATTACACGCTTTAAAGAAAAGGGCTGGTTTAAATAAACGAGACTGCATTGGCCGAAAGCTGAACTGAATCGTTATCGTTACGCTGCTGAGACGAGTGAGTCGTCCTGAGCGGCGTTTTTTATTTTCAAGAGTTAGAGGTGTAGTTTATGGATAGAGTAAAAGGGAAGGGAGCTATTGAGATGAGCTATAATCATTTAACGCTGCATACGGATAAGTACCAAATCAATATGATGTATGCGCATTGGCTGCAAGGAAGTCTGCACGATAAAGCAGTTTTTGAGGTGTTTTTTCGCAAGCTTCCCTTTGGCAATGGCTTTGCTGTATTTGCGGGCTTAGAGAGAGTCGTGGAATATATTCGCTCCCTTCGTTTCGGGGATGAGGAGCTTGCTTACCTGCGGTCGCAGGAGGAGAATTATAAAGAAGAATTTCTGGAGGAGCTGCGGGAATTTCGGTTCACCGGCAATCTGTTCTCCGTGGAGGAAGGGACACTGGTGTTCGCGAACGAGCCTCTGCTGTGCGTGGAGGCGCGCATATTCGAAGCCCAGCTGGTAGAGACAGCTATATTGAATTTTGTGAACTATCAAACGCTCATTGCGACGAAGGCGGCGAGAATCAAGCAGGCTGCTCCTGATGAGGTGTTGATGGAGTTCGGTACGAGACGCGCGCAGGAGGCTGATGCCGCAATTTGGGGTACACGGGCGTCCTATATTGCCGGGTTTCATGCGACCTCCAACATGCGGGCGGGTATGCTGTTCGGCATTCCAGCCAAGGGTACTCATGCTCACTCCTGGGTGCAGGGACATGACACGGAGGAGGAAGCATTTCGGGCCTACGCGGAGTCGCTTCCCGATTATGTCACACTGCTGGTAGATACCTATCATACGCTTAAGAGCGGTATTCCTAATGCGATAAAAATTGCACGTTTGCTGGAGGAGAAGGGGAAACGAATGAATGCGATCCGGCTCGACAGCGGAGATTTGGCATACCTTTCGCAGGTGGCGCGCAAAATGCTTGATGAAGCGGGATTCCCTTACGTACAAATCGTGGCGTCAAACGATCTGGATGAGCACATTATTGTCAATCTTAAATCGCAGGGCGCAAGGATCGACTCGTGGGGTATAGGCACGAAGCTTATTACCGCTGCCGATCAGCCGTCGCTTGGCGGCGTGTACAAGCTTGTTGCGAGAGAGAAGAATGGCGCCTATGAGCCGGTCATTAAAATTTCGGGCAATCCGGAGAAGGTATCGAATCCAGGCTTTAAGCAAGTATTCCGCATTATGAATAAAGAAACCGGAAAAGCGGAAGCGGATTACATCACGCTAAGGGAAGAGCGGCAGGTGCAGGGGGGCGGACGAATAAAGCTATTTGATCCCGCTCATCCGTACATAAGTAAATATGTGGACAACTATGAGGCGCTGCCATTGCTAAAACCGATTATACAGGAGGGTGAGCTTGTGTATGAGCTGCCCGCCCTTGCTGATATTCGAGCTTATCATGTCCGCCAGCTCGGTCAATTTTGGCCGCAATATTTGCGGATACTGAATCCCGAGGCTTATCGCGTTAATTTAAGTGAAACGGCGTGGCAGCTGAAAATGAAGCTTATTGGAGAGCATGAAAGCTAGCAGCTCTAGCCTTCATTTAATGCACATAGATGTCGACTTGCGGCACGGATAATGGTCGGTCATTAGCCCAGAAAGATTTACATTGCACTGCTTACAGCAGATTGGACGAATTAGCTGCAGCTTTGATCGCTGCGAAGTACATTGTGCAATAGATTCATACTAATTTTTGCTATTCCTAACTAATCTGAATGGATCTATTGCGTTCAATATAGCAGACTCTAAGCAGAATTCCGAATTTCTATAGCTCGCAGCATCATAGTTGATGCGCTCTTATTTCCCTCTTCCCTTATGTATAAACCGATGGTTCCCTCCTAAAAAAGTAGTAGTACTGCTAATAAAAAGGCGAGCGCTGTACGCTCACCTTCTCCTCGTCCACCCGAAAACCTTCATACGGATCGATTCGCATCGCTTCCTCAAGCGCCTCTTTGGTGGCCTTCCAATTTTCCTGCTCGTAGTAGACTGTCGTGCGCACGAACCAGGCTGCCACATTTTCCGGATCGCGCCTAAGCGCTTCTCCTGCCCAGTTAAGGGCTTGATCATAGCTTTCCATTCGCAAGCACACTTGGCTAAGCAGCGCATAGGCATAGCTTTCGAACGTTCAAAGGCTACACTTTATGTAGATTTATCTACTTATGGGATTGACTTTTTATTTTTGAAAAATATGTCGGACGAAGTCGTTAATTGCTGGTATACTTTAGTAAAAGTGATATCTCTGCTTGAACGGGACCGTTGAAGGATTTACATTTTTGGGGTTTTGAGGTGCTGAATGAACGCTTTATGTAGGTTCGCGATCGTCTTTGTACTTTCGCTGGTGATTGTACTCCCTTTTCTAGTTGCGCCGACGCATGCTTTAACGGATGCCCCTGTGACGAAGATTACAGAGTGGGAGATGATGTGGGAGGCAGATCCGGAGCGTACGATTGAGGATATATCTGCTGATGCAGAAAGTAATAAATGGAAATTATACTCGGAGGGAGACGGGCTGCCTCCCAAACCAGCGCAAGTAGATTATGCATGGCTCCGTTTCCAGCTTCCTGAGCTAGATTTAGCGAGACCAGCGATATTAATAAGTAAGCTTATCGGCAAAGAAGTTGTTATATATATTGATAATAGAGTTGTTTATGAATCGAACCGGATTTATCCTTATTATAAGAATGAAATATTACTCCAGTTAGATGCCGATGAAGCAAATAAGACGGTTTATATTTTATTATTTAGTGATGTAAAATTGGCAGGATTAGAAGAAGGCATTCAAGTTGGCGAAAGTCAGACGCTAAGCAAGCAATTTTTATCTCTTGAAATGTTTGATGTTATTCTAGGTGCGGCGTTAATATTTGTAGCTTTTGCTATGCTTTTCAGTATTATTTTTTTAAACAAGTCATTTTTAGCCAGTTGGGCTTCGTTGAGTGTAGTTATTTTCTCAATTGGCGTTATGATCATTACTTACTCTTCTTTTTTTCATACCGTATATAGCGAATTTGGTTTTATAGCTTATCATTCTTTCGATTTCGCCACAATTTTATTAATGCCTGCTATTTTCTTCTTTTTTGAAAGTATATTTGGCCGAGGTCCTTACGGACTTATTACACTTTTTAGAAAGATTCAGATGGGTTTAGCATCATTTAATGCCTTTATATTAGTAATAGGCATTTATTCAAACTCAACTGCTATTTATTTTCAAATTGCGTCAATTATAACGTTCGGCTTCTCGGTCATTATCGGAAACCTTCTGTTGTTTATTTTTCTTATCAGGTATTGTTTGCAAAAAAATAAAGAAGCCATTATTTTAACAACGGGTTTTGGACTTTTTGCATTAGTCGGCGTATCAGAAATGATATGGTATTTCATCCGGGGCATGAATTATGAATTATTTTTATGGAAATGGGGCATTTTAAGTTTTATTGCATCCCTCATTATTATATTAGCGAGAAGAATATTACAAAATTACGAGCAAGTCGTTGAATATTCAAAGCAACTGGAAGTTATAAACAATGAGCTCCAACGATCAGAGAAGATGGAGATTATTAGTCAGTTGGCTGCATCTATCGCTCATGAGGTGCGCAATCCGTTGCAGGTGACGAGAGGATTTCTTCAGTTGCTTCGCACTAAGGCCACGAGTGTCAAGGATGAGAGCTTTATGATGCTGGCAATAGATGAATTAGACCGGGCTTCGGAAATCATTACAGATTTTTTGACGTTCGCCAAGCCGCAGCTGGAGCAGACAACGCTTCTAAATATTGCTGAGGAGCTTCAGCAAATTGTGGGAATATTACACCCTTTGGCGACTATGCAGGGCGGTGTTATCGAGGTTGATATAGCAGGCAATCTATACGTGCACGGAAATTCCACGAAATTCAAGCAAGCTCTAATCAATATTATCAAAAACAGTATCGAAGCATTGGAGCAGGACGGAGTTATTTCAATACGAGCCTATAGGGATAACGACTCTAATCAAGTCTTCATCTGCATAAAAGACAACGGTGAGGGGATGAGCGAAGCTGATCTTCAAAGATTAGGCGAGCCATACTATTCTAAAAAATCAAAGGGTACTGGACTCGGATTAATGGTTACCTTCCGAATTATTGAAGTCATGGAGGGGGAAATCGAGTTTTTTAGCCATAAAGGCGTTGGCACGGAAGCTATTATTCAATTCCCTTCCGCGAAATAAATAGCGCTGATTGCTCATTGACGAGCGATCAGCGCTTGTTTTTTATTAGATACTTATATCCACATCGCTGTTTGTATAGTGACGGAGTCATCTGCCGCTGCAGGGTTCTGCGGAATAACCAGGTATAGCTTGCTCGCCGTTTCTTCTACGACTTCTACATCAATCGTATCCGGCACTTCAATTCCAAAAGCTTCTTTAACAGCTGCCTTCGGATTGACGAGCAGCTGCTGCTTGAATGCTGCATCTTCCCAGGCTTTTTGAATGATTTGGTCTTTCAATGATTTTTCTGCGGACAAATTGATCACCCTTTCGAATATGTATAAGATTACCATATTGAGTATAGCATGCACTTTCGACAAATTATATAAAAAAATTCAAAAAAATACAGAAAAATGTCTATTGTGACTATGCAAATCATTCTAGCTATTGGAAACTAGTTCTGTGCTTGTATAGCGCAAGTCCTGTTCTATTGCTCTTTATTTATTGCAAGTTTAGATAATAAATACTCAAATCCGCCTTTTAACAGCTGCGATCGGTTTGAATCTATCCTCTCGGCTATCTTGTTCAATTGATTTAACATATAGGAGTGAAAGTCTATTAGTTCGACGGCTTCGAGCTCCATAGCGAGCAATCGCACATGATTGTCGCGGGCAAGCTGGACATACTGCTTCAAGCAGCCGCTGACATAAATCGCATTTTCGGCTGTTTGCTCTGTTAAAGCCTCTTCTTGTGAGCTTCTTGAGGCTGAAATCATCGCGAGGAGGCCGTTATAGCTGCCCTCCGCCAAATCCTCCTTCCAGTCTGCCCAGTCATCGGACATTTGCAGCGTCATGAGAATGATGTCGATGGCGTTCTCCAGCTTTGGAATTTTCGCTTCTAATCCGGAAAGCAGCAGCGCTCCCGTACTCGCAATTTTGACAGGACCTGCTTTCCAAGCCATACGGACGGGGTCGGTTATGAAGTAATTGTCTCGATCCTCATTTACCACGCAGTCTGCCCAGGTCGCGACATAACGGTTGTAATAATGCCAAAATGGCGACCCAGAGGGGAAAAGCTCGCGAAATACGCTGAACATCTCCAGCAGAAGCAAATTGCCGAGCGCGAGCTGCTCCTTCCCATTCGAGGAGGGAGCGCTATCCATCACATCATCCTGAATAAAAAAATAAAGCATTCCATATACATTAGCTAATGCAAGCCGCGCGCACTGCGCATCGCTGATGGAGGCCGTGTCTTTCATCCAAAAAGGAAGCAGGGTGCAGATGTAATCCACTCTGCCCATATGCTTGACCGGATGGAACTTGTCTGCATAGACGAGTCCAATCGTATTCAGCGGCTTCGGAAAACTGCCAATTCGCTGCTGCGCTTCTTCAAAAATTTGCTCTAGCTGCTGTTTATAACGGTCAATCCAATCCATTATTTCATACCCTCCGCAACCTTCTAATAGGCTTCATTCGTCTATACGAATGAACTTATTGAAGCATATATATAGTAAATGAACGATGATATTCTTAATCTACTATACCACGCAGGAAACAAGAAAAAGTTAACATTTTTTTAAATATGAGGGAAAGAATGATGAATCGCTTATTGAGTAAATACAGATTATCCAGTAAAATGAAATAGGATTGAGAAAGAAAAAAAGGATAGTAGATGAGTCTGTATCATGCAATACGAACAAAGCTGGACTAAAGTCGGGGATAGATCTATTACCTGAGCAGGTTAAGAAATTCATTCTCCTGCATTAAAGTTAATACCGTGATGAAAGTTCTTTAATGTGGAGGTCGTATGGAATGAACAGAGAGTTGGATATTTATGTGTTATTGACGAATACAGGGACGTTATTCTCGAAAACCATACAATTATACACCAAGAACAGGTTAAATCATGCATCAATCGCCTTTGATCGAGAGCTTACGGAGGTGTATAGCTTCGGGAGGAAAAATCCGAACAATCCTTTTATTGCGGGATTCGTGAAAGAGGATGTCCGCTGCGGATTTTTTGAGGATACGACCTGCGCCCTCTACAGATGTTCAATCAGTCAAAGCGCATATATAGATATTCGCAAACAGATACATCATATGGAGCGAAATTGCGACCAATACAAATATAATTTACTCGGCATGCTGGGCGTAATGTTCAATATTGAGATGAAGAGGGAGCACGCGTACTTCTGTTCGCAGTTTGTAGCTTCGGTATTCGAGCAGAGCGGCGTTTGCTTAGTCGATAAGCCATCGCTGTTCGTCACCCCGGGGGATCTGGAGAAGACCTCAATTCTCGAGCTTGTATATTACGGCAAGCTGCAAGCCTATGCCTGCTGCAAAGAGGAGCTTCCAGCTACTGGAGCGTTTCGTACCGCATAACGAAAGATCTCTCATCGGGAGGTCTTTTTTTCTTTCTTGGACAGAAAGGTTTAAGGGAGGATCTAACGATGTCAATAATTACGATTGGAGACGCTAAACGATTTGAGCGAAGGCGTAGTGTTTGTGGTATGATTTGTGGAAAAGGGAGGAATCGCCATGAAAGGACAAGGCGTTTTAATTTCCGCGTTAGTATTTGCTCTGCTTATTGCTGTTTTCGCTGTCATTAATGTCGAATCGGTGCGGGTGAACTTCCTGTTTACCGAGGCGTCGCTGCCTCTTATTCTCGTGATTCTCATCTCGACACTGCTAAGCGGACTGACGATTGGGCTTTTAGGCATGATCCGTCAATTCCGTCTTCAGCGGACGATCAAGGGACTGGAGAAGAAGGTAGCTGAGCTGACTGAAGAAGTCGAAATGCTCGGAGGAATGCCGACAGCCCGCGTGGAGCCGCAAGAAATTGCAGCAGAGCCGGTTAACAATTAGCGCATTCTAGATTGTGAGGTCTTCATGTTTATTTATACTTATGCATGCCATGAAACAGAGTCTGCCTTATGCGAGCTAGAGCTTCGTACGCTGCTTGGACAGCCTATACAAGGCGGAGCGGTGATCAGCGATATTGCGATTTCACAGGATCGAAGTCCATTCGTGAAACGGAGAATCTGTGTTATAGCTGCGGCAGACAGCCTGGAGGAGTTAATCATTAAGCTTTCAGGGGTTGAGCTTAATGGTCGAACATTTAAGGTGCTGTTTACCTCAGCGGAGAAGTCCTTCACCTATGAGGAGCAAAGGCAGCTGGAGCGCGCTGCAGGAGCTGCAATACGCGGGAAGGCGGTGATGCGAACACCGGAGCTGCTGTTCGGGTTATTGAAGCTCAAGGAAAAGTGGTATTTTGGTCCATGTGAGGAGAATCATGCTGTGTGGCTGAAGCATCAAAGCAAGCCGCAAAACTATTCTACCGCGCTCCCGGCCAGAACGGCCAGAGCTATCGTTAATATTGCCGCCGGTCCTGCTATTGAGCATATTAGCATGATTGATCCCTGCTGCGGAATGGGCACTGTTCTTATAGAGGCGATGTCTATGGGAATCAGCATTGAAGGTGTGGAGCTTAATCCTCTTGCCGTAAGAGGGGCTCGTGTGAATTTGGCTCATTTTGGTTATCCGGATCGCGTAAAACGGGAAGATATGCGGTTGATTAGAGACAGCTATGATGCAGCAATCGTCGACCTGCCATACAATTTATGCTCTATCCTGCCGAAGGACGAGCAGCAAGCGATGCTGGAAGCTGTGAGGCGATTCGCTAAACGAGCGGTCATTGTTACGACGGAACCGATTCCGCATCAGCTGGAAATGGCAGCTTGGCGAGTTGCCGAATGCATTGCCTTGAGCAAAGCCTCTTTTACCAGATATATAAGTGTAGTAGAATAAGTATGATGTAGCGTATGAAGCGAGGTGAACCTATGTCTACAATGGAACAGAACGAATCTGCAGAGCAGCCGAAGAAGCTGACACAAGCAGAGAAAGCAAAGCAGCTGCTAGCTCAGAAGAAGCAAGCACAAGCTGGCGGAGCTCCTGGCCAAAAGCATCTTTCGACCGGGACGCAGGCGTTGAAAAGCCAGAACACGAAAAAAGTCAATAACCAACGTAAAAAAATGGGTGTATAGCAGCTGGAGCGGACTTGTGCCCACAGCAATAGCGACAAAGCAGGACGCCGGCTGGCAGCAGCTTGGCGTTCTGCTTTTTTTCATGCCCAGCTGTCTTATGCTGAAGCGAGAATAATGGTTATCTGCTTAGCGCATGCTGAGGAGGACGAAATACTCGGCCGTAGTGACAGGCTGGGTCTATGCAGAAACCAGTGAGTGCATGAAACGTAAAATATGACAGATTCTTTTTATATACGGAGGGATTCGTTATGACGGCGACTAGTACATCACGACTCAGCATCTATTTGCTTGCCGGTGTGGCAACGTCCAATAGCATATTTACGGAATGCAAAATAAAGCTGGAGAAGCTGTTTCGGGAAAGCGGTGTAGAGCCGACCGTTCATGTCATTTTTCCATATGGTGATGCCAGCCGCAGTCTGGTTAAGCAAGTACTGGAGGTACGGAGTGATTTATCCAATCGAATGAGGGCTGGACGTATTGGCGGCAAGCACGCGCTGGACAAAATCAAACAAACGTTAACTGGTGATCGTATGCTGCTAATCGGCCATAGCGGCGGGGGAGCGGCAGCCTATCAAGCGGCTAAAATGCTGTATGAGAAGGAAGAGGCAGAAGATTTTCGCATCGTACAGGTGGGCTCGCCGAGAACCCCGATTGAACCCAAGCTGCAGGAGCGTGTCTGCTATTTTTATTCCATTGACAGCTCAGGTAAGCTTAACGATCCCATCAGCAGAATCGGAACGTGGGGAGGCTGGATCCGCAGCGGAAATATGATGCCGCGGTGGAATCGAATGAAATATGCGCCGGGCTATGTCGAAGGGATTCCTATGGTTGGCGGACATGCTGATTATTTTCGTCACACAGAACCTTATAAAGACCAGGAGGCCATCTGCAACTTGGACAAAACGGTTAATCGGATGCGCCAGTGGTTGAAAGGGTGGGCATGAACCTTTACAATGAGGTTAGAGTAAGCAACGGACTTATAGCAACAATTGGACTGTTTGCGAATACAGGAGGTGAGCGGCTATAGCGAATACTCATACGTACTCGAAACGAGAGGAAATTGCGAATGCGATTACGCATGGCATCGGAACGGGCTTAAGCGTTGCTGCACTAGTGCTGCTGATCGTCTTCGCGACAACGAAGGGAACGGCATTTCATGTGGTAAGCTTCACCATCTATGGAAGCGCGATGCTGCTTCTTTATACAGCCTCTACGCTTGTGCACTGCTTTCCAGAGGGAAAGGCTAAGCGTGTATTTGAGGCATTAGACCATTCATTCATCTATGTATTTATTGCTGGAACGTATACTCCGATTTTGTTTCATATCGTTCAGGGAGCGCTCGGCTGGGTGCTGTTCGGTATCGTATGGGGAGCTGCCGTTGTCGGCGTTGTGTTCAAATCGTTTTTTGCCAACAAATTTCTGTTTACTTCTACATTAGTTTATATTGCGATGGGCTGGATTATCGTGTTCGCATGGAAGCCGCTTACGACGCATTTGGCTCCGGGCGGGGTACAACTGCTCGTGACGGGCGGCTTATTGTATACGTTCGGAACGGTCTTCTATATGTGGCGCAGCTTCCCGTATCATCATGCCGTGTGGCATTTGTTCGTGCTTGGCGGCTCGATTGTCCATTTCTTCGCGATCCTGCTGTATGTATTGCCTGCGTAATAAGGGGAGTTTTTTAAAATAGTGAGGAATATCTCATTCGTTATGAAGCTATATGCTTCATGATGATCGGAGGTTCCTCACTATTTTTATATTCCGGAATGAAGTGTCTCACAGCTCATTAGCTGGGCACCAGCCAGGCGGCTCGGTGCAAATGGCCATGGCAAAGTCGGGGGCCTCTTGCGAAAGATCTGCGAAGTAGCTCGGCAGGATATGGTTGCGGACCACCGAACCCATGCGGAAAGAGCGCTTAACCTCACCTTTTACATGCATATAGTAATAGGCTTGTTTCGTCTTTGGCGATTGGTAGACGAGCGTTGGGAGATGGGGAACGATATCGAATTCATTCTGGAATCGCCAATGGGTCGCGATCGTCGTGTTGTATTGGCGTACAAATGCTGGATCGCCAACCCGCGGCGCGCCAAACGTATAGACGATGGGAGATGTAAAAGCGGTATTGCTCGCCAAGTCATACGAGGCAAGCGTAGCTAGCGCTCCCCCCAGGCTATGACCAGTTACGAACAGAGGCTTATCCTCCGGAAGCTGCTTCACCAGCTCTAAAATTTGATTGCGGGCAGACATGTAAATATCAGTAAAGCCTTTATGCGTCAGCCCGGCGTTTTTGACGGGACGGTAAGGGGTCTGCTGGGCAATGAAGTCGGCTACCCAGTCCACCGCTGAGCCGCTGCCTCGAAAGGCGAGCACAGAAGCGTGTTCCGAGGTCAATACAAAGCCAAACCTCTCCTCGCTGCTTTCAGCAGCCTTCGCCCAAAGCTCGCCCGCCAGTTTGTATGTTCTTGGAACAAGAAACAGGCCGTCCTTATTATTGAATTGCATATATGTTTGTCCGCACACCGCAGCCAAAAACAAAGCCGTTTGAAGATCCAGATCCTGTGCTGCAGCCCTATTTTGCATGTAAACCCCCATATCATCCCTCCGTTCCCCGATCTGATGGTTATTGTAATGTATGTTGCGGCAGGCGAATGGGTACCAGCGGATATGAAATGGACTTAGCTATGCTGCAGAGCAAGAAGGCTTGCTGGATATTGATGCAGGGCGAAAAACGGAGTATGCGAATCAGACGGATCCATACAGTTTGGAGAATGAAGCCTTTCTTCATGCGTCAAATCAGGCGATGCCTTGTGTATCCGCTCCACTTACGCGGATGCGTGGCGGACGCACAGGGTAACCATAGCTGCGAATGAGTCGGCGCGGACAGGTCTGCCAGTGAAGCTATAAATGAAAGAGGAGCTCTCTTCTAAGGATGAATTACACCTTAAAAGACAGCTCCTAAGCGTATCATTTACTTATTTACTCCGATATCGGCGAGATCTTCCCTCGGTAGAGGAAGTCTCTTCACTAGAACGGGTTGTAGCCTGTTTAGCTCGGCCGCTCGATTTGGAGCTGCGGGACCGTTTGGACCGGGACTTGGAATTGTCGTTCGTAATTTCCTGCGGCCTGCGTCCATTCAGCAGATCACCCGTCCAGCCCTTCTTCCACAGCCATATATAGATGATGACAGTGATAATAAATATTCCCGTCGTCATGCTGGTAAAGCCCCACTTATTATCCTTCCACGGCAAAATTTCAAAGTTGACGCCCCAAATGGCGCCTATAACCGTAGCAGGCAGAAACAGCACTGTAAATATTGTCAGCGTCTTCATAATATCGTTGCCGCGGAAATTAGAGATTGCGTCGTCCATCGATATGAGCGTATCGATTTCAAGCGCGTAATGCCGGAGGAGCTCATCGATTCGTTCTAATTTATGGGTAATGCGCTTAAAGCTGTCCGTCTCGGTCAGTTCCTCCATAAACGCTTCCTTAGCGGCACCATGAACCTCTCTCACCGGAATGAAGAGATGACTCCAGTGGAGCAAATCATAGCGGCGTTCGAAAATTTCATCAATTAGACCGGTGCGATTTTCCTTGCGCATCGTGGATTCGAGCTCGCCCAGCCTCGCCTCAAAACCGTCCAGTCCAGCATGAAACGTATCTAAAATGATGCCAAGCATAACAAAAAAACCTTCCGCTGCGGAACTGCACTCGTTAAGCTTCGGCGTATACTGGGGAGCTTGCAGCCTAACCGCCAGACGAATGTCATGATGCATCGTAATCAGACGCTTCTGCTCGATCCAGAAATGGAAGGGCTGTACATCCGACTGCTCCTCCGTGACTTGGAACATAAGGGTACCGTAGAGCAGAGGTTCGGTGTCTGGCCCTTCTCCAACGGATATATGATTCGAATGTCTGCCAGCGCATTCGTCTATCCATGACGCGCAAGCTGGAAACAGCCGTTTCAGCTCATTCTCTTGCAGCCTGACTGCCGCAAGCTTCATGCTTGATGCAGCATGCAGAGCTTTCATCTCTCCGCGTGCATCATCCGATTTATTCAATATTTCTTTCCTGCTAGGCAAAGATTCTTGCTTTACTGTCTGCGGCTCATCTTGCTGCAGTACATGCCATTCCCATCCTGCGGGAAAGCGAAGCATTCGATGGGACATCGCTTTGCCTCCTGCTTGTCCGATTTTCCAAATTCTTATTTATCCATCATACTCTGAACTGGAAATATGCACAACCTATGATGCTGAATAATCATTTATCCGATTTGATACGTCAAAATCAGGGCATACCAAATATAGCTTCTATACAATCGAGATGGGGAGGGTACAGCAATGACAAGAAAATTAGCGATATTTGATACCGAGCAGCAGGCCATACATGCGATCCAGCAATTGGAGCAGTCAGGCTTCGTCCCTGGCGAGCTTAAGGTGCTCACGAAGGACTCTGAGCATTCCAGAAGGATTGAAGCGGAAAGTGACGTCCATGCCGATGAGCTTCGCGAGCTGGAAGAAGCATCGGCGCAGGATGCGCATGGGTTAGATGGCCCCGGCGTTGTCGCAACAGCAGGCTCCGGCGGAATCGGCTTTGTCGGCGCATATGGGCTTGTTGGCTACGGAGCCGCTTCTTCCTATGCCGGAGGCGGTTATCCATATGCTGCTGTAATTGCTGATCATAATCAGCATCATGGCGTTCTGCAGGCACTTGGTTTAGATGATAAGGAAGCAGAGGCATGCTATCAAGCGCTGCAAAATGGTTCTGTCATTGTTATTGCAGAAACGGACGAAAGCAAATCGCTGCTGGATAAGGACGGCGGTCCTGATTTATCCCGCCTCGGCGTAGCGGAGGCGGTGATGCGCCAGTGTAACGCTTCATCAATTGTAGCAGAGACATAGGATGACGCGCTGACTAGAGGGCGAAGACCATTTGTATAGGCCTGAATCAGCAGCAAGCGATACTAAAAAAGCCCGTTATTGCCGCAAAGAAGGCTGAGCAGTAATAGCGGGCTTTCATCTTATAGCTATCGCTATACATTGGCTAATGATTTACGGTCAAGCTTTACGATGTCGGTTATAGGATTTTTTTCACCTCGTATGAGATCCCGCAGCAAATGAGCGGCCAGCATACTGTGCACAGTGCCGTTTCCCCCGTAACCTAAGCAGTAATACACATTATCCCAAGCGGGGTCTACACCAATAAAAGGAAGGCCGTCGCGTGATTCTCCGAACGTTGCACTCCATTCGTATTCAATTGGAGCTTGCAGCTCAGGAAAAAGAGCCTGGAGCTGAGCAAGCAGCTTGTAGATGCGTTTCTCTCTGACGTGCTCGTTGTGAACTGGCTGCTCCTCCTCCTCGTCAAGCCCCCCGATGACAACGCGGTTATCAATCGTCGTTCGCATATATAAGTATGGCCTTGCGGTTTCCCATATAAGATAGTTTTGATACCAGCTGCTGAGATTTTGCTGGACGCCGGTTACCATCGCAAAGGAACGATTTAATTCGGCTTTAATCAGCTGACCGCGCAATTCCTCCGGTTCATAGCCCACGGCATAAACAACCTGCTCCGCTTCAATTTCATACCCGTCAGCGGTTCGAAGACGATGCAGCCCGTTAGGCAGCGTATCATGCGATGCAACATCGGTTTGCTCATAAATCCCGAGACCGGCGTCAACGGCAGCATCGGCTAATGCATTGACGAATTGATAGGGATTCACCTCGGCATCTCCATGGGTTACGATTGCGGCTGGCTTACGGAATGGAAACCTTTTAGCAATCTCGTCCGATTCCCAGAACTCGACTTCCAGCCCACAAGCCTTAAGCGCCTCATATTCCTTCTTTAGCTTGGGAAGCTCTTGCTCGGTTGAGGCGTAATATAGGCTGCTTCGCTGCTTGAATCCGACATCGACCGAAAGAGCGGCAGCTGTTTTCCCCAGCAAGTGGACAGCATCCTTGCAGGCGTTGTAGAAGGCGCGTGCTTCGTGTTCGCCAATTTGCTTGGAGAGATCACATAACATTATATCGTTGGAAATTTGCAGCAGTCCGGTATTGGCAGACGTGCTTCCGCCAGCGACTTGTCCTCTCTCGAGAATGACGGCAGGAATGCCGCTGTGTGTAAAGACGGAGCCGCATATGGCGCCTGACATACCGCCGCCGATAATCGCGACCTGTGTTTTTATGTTTTCTTGCAAGGACGGGTAATCTCTCGTGCTGCTTAAAGTTGCCGGCCAGTACAGTTTTCCGGTGTAGAGCTCCTTCATAGATCATCACTCCCTAAGATAGTATTACCCGTTTTTTCGAATATGAAGCTTAAAAAGGATGCGTGGAACATATTAGACTTTTTGCTCTTTCCCCAGCGTTCGCATCGCATTCCGATAAGCAGTGGGGGATTGTCCGTGCATGCGCCGGAACTGCTTGGAGAAGTAGAGCGCATCCTGCAGCCCGACGGATGCGGCGATCTGCTCAACGGTGAGCTCGGGACGCTCGCGGAGCATATGGCGCGCCTTGTCAATGCGCAGCTTCAGCAGGAAGGTTACCGGCGATGCGCCGGTACGCTGCTTGAACAAGCGGGACAAATACGCCCGGTTGTATCCGAGCGATTCTGCCATTTGTTCAATAGAGACAGGTTGGGCGTATTGCGTGGATAAGTAGTGTACGACCTGCTTCAGCAAATGGTCGCTCTCCGCCTGCGAGGTGCGAAGCGTGTTTCCGCTTTGCGGGTGAAGCAGCGTTTTGTACTCGGCTAATAAAAGATAAAGGTAGCCGACCGCCATCATGTCCGCAGCTCCGTCTCCCCGCCGGAAGGTTTCATAGATCTGACGAAACAAACCGTCAGCTCTGCGCCAGTTCGTAGATAATACAACTTGCTGGACAGCCTTGATGCCTGCCGACAAGACAAGCTCTGCCGCTTGATTTCCATTAAAAGCGACCCAGCGGTAGCGCCACGGATCTTCGCCATCCGATTCATAGCTGATGAGCTGCTCCGGCTCAATCAGAAATGTGTGACCCGCACCCAGCATATGCGTCTGTCCTTCACAAATGAACTTTCCTTTTCCCTCGAGCACAATGTGCATCAAGTAGAAATCGTATACCTTCGGTCCGAGTCGGTGCAGCGGCTTTGTCTGGCTCTCTCCGGCAAACAGCACATTCAAAGGGCTGTTCTCGTTCTGTGCAATAATCGGGTTAGACGCTACCGTATACCTATCCTGATGCATATAAATGACATCTCCTTCAAATTTGAATTTGTATGAGAATAATTGTACGAATAATATCATCTTAGCATGTCCGATCATTATTCAAAAAGTCACATAAATCCATGTGATAAGCACTTAGCGCCATTTTGTTTTCAACCCGTTTACCGTATACTTAAGTTGAAAATAGAGGTCACACTACACTGATAAAAAAGGAACGTGATAGCAAATGGCAAACATTGAGGAGCTAACACAGCAATTTATACAGCAATACGGCGAAGAGGCGAATGACATCGCCGTCTTTCATGCTCCGGGCCGCGTTAACCTGATCGGTGAGCATACAGATTATAACGGGGGCTATGTGTTCCCGGCTGCATTAACCTTTGGAACAACGCTGCTTATTCGCAGGCGTTCTGACAGCCAGCTTGGATTGGCATCCACAAACTTCCCAGCCGCGAAGCAGTTTTCACTCGATACAATCGTTTATGACGATATTGACGACTGGATGAATTATCCAAAAGGAATTGTGAACGAGCTTCAGCAAAGTGGCGTAGCATTCAAACATGGTTATGATCTGCTTTACCACGGTGAAATTCCGAACGGAGCAGGACTTTCCTCCTCCGCATCCATCGAGGTTGTTACCGCTTATGCGCTTCAAACCATGGAAGGTTTGCCTGCCGATAAAGTGAGGATCGCCCTTCTGTCGCAAAAGTCCGAGAATGACTTCAACGGCGTGAAATGCGGCATTATGGATCAATTTGCCGTTGCAAACGGGAAGAAGGATCATGCCATCCTGCTGATGTGCGATACGCTGGAGTATGAGCTTGTGCCGTTTGATTCGGGCAGCTATAAGCTCGTAATCGGCAACACAAACAAGCGGCGCGGCCTTGTCGATTCGGCGTATAACGAACGCCGCAGCCAATGCGAGCAGGCTGTTGAAGATCTGCAAGCCGCATTCCCTGAGCTGAAGCTGCTCGGTCAGATCAATCTGGAGCAATTCAATTCAGCGAAGCACTTAATCAAAGATGAAACGGTTCGTAAGCGTGCTCAGCACGTTGTAGAGGAAATCGATCGTGTGCTTCAATCGATCCAAGCGTTGAAGGCGAATAATCTTGGTAAGTTCGGCCAGCTTATGAACGGATCGCATGATTCGCTGCGCGACTTATATGAGGTTACGGGCGACGAGCTTGATGCGATGGTGGCTGCGGCTCGCCAAATTCCGGGCGTGCTTGGCTCCCGCATGACAGGCGCGGGCTTCGGTGGCTGCACCGTCTCGCTTGTTCATGAAGACAGCGTTGAGAGCTTCAAGGAAGAGGTTGGCCGCAATTATAAAGAAGCAACAGGATTAACGGCTGACTTCTACGTATGCACGATCGGCAACGGTGTAGAACGACTCGTATAATCTTGATTTAAACATAAATTCTGAATATCGAGAGGGGAAATTATCAATGGCAGTACTTGTAACAGGCGGAGCAGGCTATATCGGATCACATGCAGTAGCGGCGCTGCAGGAGCGCGGCGAGCAAATCGTCGTGGTAGACAACATGCAGCAGGGCCACCGCCAGGCATTGCTTGGAGGCAAGCTGTATGAAGGAGATCTTCGCGACGCAGCATTTATGGATGCCGTGTTCCAAGAAAATGAAATAGACGCAGTCATTCACTTTGCAGCGAATTCACTTGTTGGCGAAAGCATGAAGGATCCTGGAAAATACTATCATAACAACGTCTACGGCACGCTTTGTCTTTTGGAGAAAATGAAGGAATACAATGTTCGCAAAATTGTATTCTCATCAACGGCGGCAACCTATGGCGAGCCGGAAAACGTGCCAATCGATGAATATGACCGTACGCTCCCCACGAATGCTTACGGCGAAACCAAGCTGGCGATGGAGAAAATGATGCGCTGGTTTGATGTCGCTCATCAAATTAAGTTCATCTCGTTACGCTATTTCAACGCTGCGGGGGCGCATGAGAGCGGCAAGATCGGCGAGGACCATAGTCCTGAGACGCATCTTATTCCTATCGTGCTTCAAGCAGCACTTGGACAGCGGCCGCATATTTCAGTATTTGGTGAGGATTATGATACGCCGGACGGTACCTGCATTCGCGATTATATTCATGTCAGCGACCTTGCGGATGCGCATGTATTAGCCGTTGATCGTCTGCGTTCCGGCGCGGATAGCTCCGTCTACAACCTGGGCAACGGCACGGGCTTCTCCGTTAAGCAGGTGATCGGCATCGCGCGGGCGGTTACCGGAAGAGAAATTCCGGCTGTATTCGAAGCCCGGCGCGCCGGTGATCCTGCTGTCCTGGTCGCATCGTCCGAGCGTGCCCGTCAGGAGCTGGGCTGGAATCCGAAGCGCGACAAGCTGGAGGATATCATCAAGAGCGCATGGAGCTGGCAAGAAGCGAATCCGAACGGCTACAACGACTGAAGCTTATCGTTCAAAGGAAAGGGGCTGTACCTCGTGGCAAATGAACAACAAGCGCCCTCGGCAAACGAAGCGCTTATTGGGATCGAACGGCTGTTGCAATTCGCATTGCAGCACAAACTTATAGAAGAGCTTGATCTGTACGCAGCTCGGAATTCACTGCTGGATCTGTTCCATTTCTCGGAGCCCCATGAAGGCTTGATAATGGAGGAAAGTTTGGCAAGCGCAGTAGAGCTGCTCGAGCCGCTGCTCGATTACGGCTTCTCAATTGGACTTATACCGAATAATACGACGACGTATCGCGATCTGCTCGATGCGCGCATTATGGGACTATTGCTGCCGAGACCGTCGGAAGTGAACGCAGCTTTCCGGCGCAAGGCGCAAGCGGAGGGGCTGAAGGCGGCGACAGATGCCTTCTACAGCCTTAACATCGATTCGAATTACATTCGGATGGATCGTATAAGCAAAAATCAATATTGGCTGTATGAGACTGAATTCGGCAAGCTGGAAATTACAATCAATTTGTCGAAGCCGGAGAAGGACCCTAAGGAAATTGCGCTGCTTAAAACAATGCAGCAGGCTCATTATCCGAAATGCTTGCTTTGTGCGGAGAACATCGGCTATGCGGGGCGGCCGGATCATCCCGCGCGTCAAAATTTACGGGTGTTGCCGCTGACGCTGCAGGCGGAGCAGTGGTACCTTCAATATTCTCCTTATGTCTATTACAATGAGCACAGTATTATTTTCAAAGGCGCGCATGAGCCAATGGCGATATCGCATTCGACCTTTGCGCGTCTGTTGGATTTCGTGGAGCAATTTCCGCATTACTTCATTGGTTCAAATGCCGATCTGCCGATCGTCGGGGGCTCTATCCTCAGTCACGATCATTTCCAAGGGGGGCGACATGTGTTCGCCATGGAGGATGCTTCTACGGACATGATATTTGCTGATTCGAAGCTCTCTGGCGTTCGCTTCGGAATCGTGAATTGGCCGATGTCGGTCGTAAGGGTGAACGGCACGTCAAAGGCGGACGTTCACCGCGCGGCATGCCGTCTGCTTGATGAATGGCGGGGCTACAGCGATGCGTCTGCCGATGTGCTGGCTTTTACCGAGCAGGCGGACGGCTCACGGACACCTCATAATACGATCACACCGATTGCGCGGCTGCGGGATAACGGCGAATTTGAAATCGATCTCGTCCTGCGCAACAATCGTACGAGCGATGAGCATCCAGACGGCATATTCCATCCGCATCAGCATTTGCATCATGTAAAGAAGGAAAACATCGGCTTGATCGAGGTAATGGGTCTCGCTGTGCTGCCTGGCCGCTTGAAAGAGGAGCTGGAGCAGCTCGCAGCCTATTTGACCGGCGTATTACCGGCACCTGAGGAGCTTCGAAGTCCTTCCCATCCGTTGCATAAGCATGTGGACTGGATGTTCGAGCTGATTGAAAAATACGGCAAGTCCGCTTCCGCCGAACAGGCAAAGTTGATCCTGCAAGCAGAAACAGGCGTCAAGTTTCTTGATGTTCTTAAGGATGCGGGCGTTTATAAACGCAACGAAAGTGGAATAGCCGCATTTGAACGCTTCCTGACCACAATCGGCCTGCAGAAACGATAATAAAACAGGACCTCCAGCATTGCTGAAATGTCAGCGTATGCCCGAAGGTCTCTTTTTTTAGAGCCCAAAGTCATAATACAAACATTCATAATTATGAATTTATATTTATTTGTAAACAGCCAAAATTTATGTTATTTTTTAATACATAAGAATTTATAAATTTCTAATTTATAGATATTCTTAAATAGAAATAAACTATTTATCGGAGGGGTAGAAATGTCCGAAAAAATGCTGCCGCTAGATGATTTTTTGCAGCTGAGCACTGATGAGCAGGTTGAAAAGCTAAAGCGCTGGAAGATGGACTACACGCTGAAGGATATTAGGGAGGCTTGGAACTTCAAGCACTCTGCGCAATATTATATGCTGTTGAAGAAGCTTCGTATTTACGAAAAAGTCGTGAACAAGTCCGATAAATTTTATCCTGTACAAGAGCAAATGTTGACTAGAGGGAGCGGAGGCGGCGAGCGCGGCTGGAGCGGTCAAGGAGCTTACGATGAGCGCAAGCTGCCATCCGATAGCTTTGATTATCATTTGAATACAACGCTTAGCGGACCTGATCTGGCGGATAAGCTGGAGAGAATTGCACATTTTCTTAAGGGCGAGCATAAGAATGTTACGATTAAGCTGTCCATTGAAGCGGCTGAGGAGCAAGCGGAGGAGCAGGAGTAAAGCTTCGGCAGGCGCGAGAAAGAACCGAGATCAATCAATATGTCGATCTCGGTTTTTTTTGTCGAATAATAAAAATATATGTCTTTTAATGGGATATTTTTACTGTAAAATCTATTGCTGTGAACGGAGCTTGCCAAGCTCCGATACGAGCGCCTCGACCTCGCTGATGCTGAAATTATTTTTTGAGGCCACGACCTCGTAAAGGTCCTTAATATCCTCGTATTGCTCGATTTTGTAGTGAGAAGCTTGCATGGCCGCGGCGGAAGCCATCTTCAGCTTGGTTTTAATCACTTCAATCATAAACTCTACATTTTCCTGTGTTGGCGCTTCTAAATTGTTCATAGGGTACCTCCTCGATTTGCATTGCTGTAATTGTATCATGTTTCAAATGGCTGTGACCATAAATTGAACAGGATGTTGAAATTGGATACAATTAAAAGAAGTCATCAGTTACAATTGGATCTTTTTAATGTAAGGCGGGTGTTTGTGCGACGGAACAGACAGTACATTTAATGAAAAGTGAATTGAAGCCATTTCTTGAAAGGATAGCTGGCGAGCATCCAGACCGCAGCCGCGTCGTGTTCATCTGCATAGGAAGCGACCGCTCAACCGGTGATTCCTTCGGTCCGCTCATCGGCTCCATGCTGAAGGAGCGCGGATGGACTAATGTCATTGGCACGCTGGAGCAGCCGTGCGATGCGCATGCCGTTGAACATGCAGCGCTTACGTTGCAGGAGGATGCAGTGGTTATTGCCATTGATGCCTGCCTTGGCAAGCCGAAGTCGATCGGTGCATATATCACTGCGGAAGGACCGCTGCAGCCAGGCAAGGCCATTGGAAGACGGCTTCCGCCAATTGGCAGCTACAGCATCGCCGGCGTGGTGAATATGAATGGGCCGAAAGCTTATTGGATGCTGCAGACGACCTCCCTTTATCGCGTTATGCAAATGGCGAAGGAAGTGTCGGAAGCCATCGACGCCGCATGGGGCAGAAACGAGCAGCAGCAGTCCATAGGCAAGCATAATAAAACCAAAACGCATAAAGGGGTGTTCATGCCATGAGCAGGGAAGCAGAGAAATACAGCAGTTCGATTGCGCATCGCAAGTTATTTTTGAATAATGGAGTAGAGCTTGCTTATTATGATTCCCATCCTGACGATGGAGGCGCGGCGGACGGCATTTCTGAGACTGTTGTGCTGCTGCATGGCTACTGCGGGAGTTCTGCTTACTGGGAGTCGATCGTGGAGACGCTTGAGCAGTCTGTGCGTGTTATAGCGCCAGATTTACGCGGACATGGTTATAGCTCAGCTCCTGATAATGAGACATATACGATGGAAATGTATGCGGACGATCTTGCTCACATGCTCATTCAACTGCAAATTCACAACGCGATTGTGCTCGGCCATTCACTAGGCGGTTATATTACGCTTGCATTTGCAGAGCAATACGCGAAGAAGCTATCCGGCTTCGGCCTCATCCACTCTACCGCACTTGAGGACAGCGACACAGCCAAGCAAAATCGCGATAAAGCGGTCACAGCATTAGAGGAAAACGGCGTTGTTGCATTTGTAGACGGATTAGTGCCAAAGCTGTTTGCTCCGGGTAATGTAGAGGCAATGGCGGAGGAGATTGAGCGCGGCAAGCTTATTGGCTATGGCACCTCACGCCAAGGAGCCATTGGAACGGCAAGAGGAATGAAGGCTCGAGCCAACCGTACAAAGGTGATCGAGAGTGCCAATTTGCCGGTTATTCTCGTTGCGGGTTTGAATGATAAGATCATTCCAGTGGAGAGCGCCTTTGCGGCCGTGAATGATAATACGGTAAAGGTTGAGCTGGACAGTGCCGGACATATGGGGATGATCGAGCAGCCGAAGGAGCTGATTGCAGCGATCCTTGGTTTTGTTAATAAGGTTGGAGGTTAACCGCTTTTCAGCGGGATAAGGGGGAAAGCCTTTTGTTTCAACGTGATTATTTCATGAGAATGATTGAGCAAATGACGGAAGCAATCGGACAAATCTTAAATTTGCGGCGGGAACGCAAGCATGAGGAGGCGCTGCTTTATATCGATGATTTGCTGGAGCAGCGGTTTCGATTAAGCAGCAAGCTTATCCGTTCTTTGTCTGATGAGGACCTTATGAAGGTGATGACGACGAACGGTGTGCTGGAGAGCGATTATGTGCAGGTGATTGCCTTATTGATGAAGCAGGAGGCGCAGCTTACTCTCGAGCTTGGACGCGAAGCGGAGAGCTATGCGGCAAGCTTGAAATCGCTGCATCTGTTCATTCGTTTATCGTTAATAGGGGCAGAACCAACGATTGCCGAGCCTCGTGAGCAAATTGCGGAATTGTTGGAGGAGCTGCGTCCTTATGAGCTGCCTGCGCCAACCAAACGGCTGCTGCTGGAATGGCATGAAGCAGAAGGCCGCTTTGATAAAGCGGAGAATGTGATGCACGAGCTGCTGCAGGATCATGCGCTGCGAGCAGAGGAGGCCGCTGACATCTATAGGCGCATGCTGCGTTATAGTGATGAACAACTGG
The DNA here is from genome assembly GCF_049725345.1 of Paenibacillus praedii. Classification (NCBI taxonomy): domain Bacteria; kingdom Bacillati; phylum Bacillota; class Bacilli; order Caryophanales; family Paenibacillaceae; genus Paenibacillus; species Paenibacillus praedii. Next base: position 36,669 of record NZ_JBMWAM010000012.1, read on the forward strand.
AGACAGGCGGCCTGCCCCGCGAAGAAATTGAGCACGAGCTGGAAGCGCTTTTGAAGACGTAAATAAAACGTTAGACCTCCATTGTCTAAGGACGGATAGCAAATTAAACGGGATCATACCTTTAGGAGTGAATGGCAGACCATGACAGAGCAATGGCAGCAAGACATAAGCAAATGGATTGAGAACGGAGAGCTGCTGCAGGCAACGCTTAGTCAGCCACGGCGCAAGGATGGAGCGACAGCACCAAAAACCGTCATTCGTCCTGTTCAGCTGAAGAACGGACTGCACTATCAGTTTGAGTATCATACCTCCAATAAAGTAACTCATGACAACGTAGCGGAGAAGGAAGCTGCCGGTCAGTTGACCCTGCTGCTGGAGCAGCAGTATCGCCAGGCGCTCGTTAAGACGCCTGCGGCGGATGTGCAGCTGCTATTCAACAAGAAAGGGAAAGCGTCGATGCTGACGAGGACGGCTACCGGCGGGGCGCGTCCAGACAGCCTTCAGCATAACAGGCAGAAGCAGCGCGTGCTGGCAGAGGGCAAGGCGGCGCCATTTCTTGTTGAGCTGGGCATAATGAGCCCTGAGGGGCAGGTCTATGCGAAGAAGCAGGATAAATATCGGCAAATCAATCGTTTTTTAGAGATGGTAACCGATGTACTCTCCTATTTGCCGGCCGATCGCGAGCTCACGATTGTAGATTTTGGCTGCGGCAAATCCTACTTAACATTCGCGCTCTATCATTTGCTCGCTATCGAGCAGAAGCGGAGCATTAACGTTGTCGGGCTGGATTTAAAAGCCGATGTCATTGCCTTTTGCTCAGCGCTTGCAGAGAAGCTTGGCTATGACAAGCTTCGCTTTCTCGTAGGCGATATCGCCGATTATGAGGAGCTGGAGGCGGCCGATATGGTGGTTACGCTGCATGCATGCGATACGGCTACGGATGCAGCGCTAGCTAAGGCTGTCAACTGGGGGGCGTCGGTCATTATGTCGGTGCCATGCTGCCAGCATGAGCTGTTCCGGCAGATTAGCAATGAAGTGCTGTCGCCAATTTTGTCGCAAGGGCTGCTGAAGGAGCGCTTTGCCGCTCTGGCGACAGATGCCGCAAGAGGTACACTGCTCGAAGCTCTAGGGTATAAGGTGCAAATGCTGGAGTTCGTGGATCCCGAGCATACGCCCAAAAATTTGTTGATCCGAGCCGTAAAAAATGAGCAGCAAGTCTTTTCTGTGAATAAGTGGCAGCAGTACGAGCAGTTCCGGCAGTTTCTGAATATTTCTCCAACCTTGGAGCATATGCTGTCCGAGCGCTGGCCCGATCATGAAAAAAATAAAAGATTTGAATGAAAAGGCAATTGTCGATGCATTTAACATTTGCTACAATGGAAGAAGATGGCTATCAAATGAATGGGTGAACCGTATTGGAATGGATGATATGGCTAGACTTTAGTATGTTTCTCGTACTGCTTGGCTTGTTTTTCTACGTGTTACTTTCTAGCTCCGTTACGGTATTGCATCGCATTTACTTATTGCTTCATGTCGTATTTACGATTTGGCCTCTTTTTCAGTTTGCGTCGAATACTGTTTCTTCACCCTTTTTCAAAATGTTCTATCTTACGGCTTCCTATATCAGTCTTTCTTTGCTAGGCGTAGGGTGGTTTGTATTTACCGTATTTCTCACCGGCCAATCGTATGTTATACGGAAAAGCCGGTTGTTCGTTTTGTCTATCCCTGCTCTTCTTTCGGTTCTAGCTGTAGTCATTAATCCGAACGGGATGTTCCTGAAGGTTAATACGGAGCTGGATCCGCTCAAGCAGCTGCAGCATGGGCCCTTGTACTGGATCATGATTGCGCAGCTGCTTCTCTACATGACCGTATCCGTCACCATCATGGTGTACAAGCTGCGCGCTAAAGAGTCCGAGAGGCAGAGAACATTAGTTAGGACAGCAATGACCGGTATGTTTGTGCTGCTGCTGTTCTCCATCCTGGATCTAGCCGTTAATGTGATGCTAATCGATAACTTTACTCGCTACATTCCGTTTATTTCGATCGGAATGGCATTTGCTGCTGTATATCTGGTGCATGCAATTAGCCGCAATAAGGTATTCGATATTATTCAATTGGTGCAGCGAGATGTGATGAATACGATGTCTATGGGCGTAATCGTGCTTGATGAGAATGATATCATTATTGAAGTGAACAGAGTGATCAAGCCGATTATTCGGCTTCATATTGGCGATAAATTTGATCCTGCCGCTATAGCCTCACACTTTAAAGGCTCTGTAGCTCGTGATTTTGAAGCCTTTTTGCAGGTGCAGCGCAAGCGGCCGTTGGAGAGACTGGAATTTGAGCTCGCCTTCGATCATGAGAAGCATCAGCATATTATTGTCCAGTCCGCCCCCATACTGAACCATAAGAAGACGCCAGTCGGAAGGGTCCTTACGTTTCAGGAGGTAACGGAGCTTCGGCAGCTGGTCGAAGAAACCAATCGACAGAATGAGCTGCTGCAGGACCGGAACCGGGATTTGCTTATTATGCAGGATGAGCTGTTTCAAGCCAACAAGAAGCTGGAGCAGATGGCGATTACCGATGGCTTAACGGGCTGCTTCAACCGTCGTTATCTGCTGCATCAGCTTGAGCAGGAGGTGGTTGCCAATATTCGCTACGGTATCCCATTTTCGATTTTCTTATTTGATCTTGACCATTTCAAATCCATTAATGATAAGTTTGGTCATTTAGTTGGCGATGAGGTGCTGTGCAGCACCGTCGATGCCGTTAGGAGCACGCTGCGGCTAACCGATATTTTGGCGCGATACGGCGGAGAAGAATTTACCGTCTATTTACCGCATACGAACCGTGAGCAAGCGGATATTATTGCCGAGCAGCTTATGGAAGCGGTGGAGCATAACCGAATAAATACAGGAATTAGCGACCATTCCATCTCGGTAACGATAAGTATGGGCGTTATCTCTATAGAGCAATTTGAGCCAGCTGATCTTGCTGATCCGAAAGCATTTTTACGTGAATTGCTTGCACAAGTAGACGCCGCATTATACGAAGCGAAGTATAATGGCCGTAACCGTATCGTGAAGAGAAAGCTTGCCTAAAACCCGGATGCGAATGTTCGGGTTTTTTTCAGGCTGATCACGTAGTCAGTATAGTTGAGTTCTGATAAAATAGAGACCAACAACATCCGGTTGCATCGCCATAACAAGCAAAGGCAGGAACTAATCTAATGAGAAAAGTGCAAATTGGAATGATCAAGCCGGGAGACAAGCTTGCAAAGCCAATTTATCAGGACAATGGCAACATCCTTCTTGGAGAAGGGGTCGAATTAAATGATCGATACATTGATCGGTTGCTTGATTTGGGCATCGATTTTTTATTCATAGAGGATGGGTTGACGGAGGATCTTATTCCTGAGGATACCATTCGTGATGAGACCCGTAAGCAAGCGGTGGATACGATATATAAAACAATGAACGCCTTCAAGGACCAAACCGAATCAAAGGGTCGAACGATTGCACCGGACATGGGCCGTAATTTCCGTGCGGTATTTGGACAAATTATGCAGGATCTGGCAACCAGACCGAATATGTTAGTTAATTTAACAAGCATTCATTCGGCGGATGCCTATTTGTTTCAGCATTCCTTCAATGTTGCCGTGCTTGCGGGCATTATGGGGATTGCGAAGGGCTTTAATCGAAATCAGCTAGAGGAGCTCGGCATCGGCGCACTGCTCTTCGATATTGGCATGACCAAAATTCCTCAGAAGCTGCTTAGCAAAAAAGGGAGCTTTACGAGGGAAGATCTCGCAATTTTGCATAGTCATCCGAAGGAAGGCTTCGAAATTTTACGAAAGTATCACGACATATCGATTGTTTCTGCGCATTGCGCGCTGCAGCATCATGAACGATATAATGGGTCGGGTTACCCGCGAGGGCTGAAGAAGGATGAGATTCATATGTACGGACAAATTGTCGGTTTAGCAGATACCTTCGATGCGCTTACGTCGCCGCGGCCGCACAGGAAACGGTATACGGCCAATGAGGCGATCGAATTTTTGTTCGCTGCTGGTGGCACCTTTTTCGATTTGGAATTGATCAAGCTGTTCTGCAAGCATATTTCAATATATCCCGTCTCGACTATGCTTCTTCTAAACACAGGGCAAGTCGGGGTCGTATCGGCAAATACTGAGCTTGCCGTGCATCGTCCGCGCGTACGGATCATAAAAGAATCGGATGGCAGTCAGCCGAAATCGCCATATGAGATTGAGCTAAAGAATGAGCTTCAAATTACAATTGTGAAGGAGCTATAGCCTCGGATGAGAACGAATATGACGGATATAGAGTCTTTCGGGCTTGTTGGAGGATTAAACTTGCAGAAGCTTTCCATTCTATGACGGAGGTGTCAATGGATTGGAGGGTTTCTTTTTTTTGCGGCAGCGGCAGTTTCGCTTTGAATATGCGGTGGATTAAGTTAAAATAAGGAGAAAAAGCTCGATCAGGGGAAGTGTGCTACGCCATGGGATTAACTCAGCACCACAAGCTATCGAAGCTGGATGTGCTGCGAAGAGTACTCTTTATAACACTCGGCGCAGTTCTGGTCTCGATCGGGCTGGAAATCTTTCTCGTGCCTAACCGAATTATTGACGGGGGTATCGTCGGTATTTCGATCATGGCCGCTTATTTGTTTAAGGTACCGCTAGGCATTTTTCTATTTGTTCTCAATCTTCCTTTTTTGTTTCTGGGATATAAGCAAATCGGCAAAACCTTTGCCATCTCGACCTTATATGGCGTTACGGTTATGTCGATCGGGACAATTCTGCTGCATCCGGTTCCTGCGCTGACGGAAGAGCCTTTTTTGGCTGCGATATTCGGCGGTGTCATTCTGGGCATCGGGGTGGGAATGGTTATCCGTTTTGGCGGATCGCTGGACGGTACGGAAATCGTCGCTATTTTGGTTAATAATCGTATTCCGCTGTCAGTAGGCGAGACGGTTATGTTTTTTAATTTGTTCATTCTTGGCAGCGCCGGCTTCGTCTTTGGCTGGGATCGCGCGATGTATTCGCTTATAGCTTATTACATCGCGTTCAAATTGATCGACATCACGATTGAAGGCTTCGATGAGTCGAAGGCCGTCTGGATTATTAGCGATGAAGCTAATGAGATCGGTGCCGCGATTATGAGCCGGCTCGGTCGCGGTGTCACGTATTTGCATGGGGAAGGCGGATTTTCAGGCGGCAGCAAACGGGTGATCTTCTGCGTCATTACACGGCTTGAGGAAGCGAAGATGAAATCAATTGTTCACGAGCTGGACCCTGTGGCGTTTCTAGCCGTCGGCAATATCCACGACGTGAAGGGCGGACGGTTTAAGAAACGTGATATTCACTAACACTGATCGCAAAAACGCAGGAGCGAATGCGGGACTAAAGCGGGAAAATGATTATCGTGCAAGGATGAAGGAGACATGGCGGTGGATGAGTTTGCGCGTATTCATCATTGGACGGGAGCGCGGCAGAATGAAGATTGGCAGCGGCAGCGCGGCGTAGTTGTCGGCATTGGTGATGATGCCGCTGTCGTGGATGTTATCGCTGCGGCCGATGGGATAGAGGGGCCGAAGCGGCTGCTGCTGGCGGTCGACACGATGGTGGAGACCATCCACTTCAATGAGACGACGATGCGGGACGCGGATGTCGGCTATAAGGCGCTAGCCGCGAACATTAGCGATATTGCCGCGATGGGAGGCGTGCCTTTGCATGCGCTCGTGTCGGTCAGCGTGCCGCCCTCGTACAAGCCGGAGCAGATGCGGAGGCTGTATGACGGGCTGTACGAATGCGCCGAGCGCTATGGGGTTGCCGTTGCGGGAGGCGATACGACTTCGTCGCCGGAGCACCTGGTTGTCGCGGTAACGGTGACGGGAACCGTTGAAGCGGGGCGGGAGCTGCGACGCTCAGGCGCTATGCCGGGCGATGCGGTGTTTGTGACCGGTGCGGTGGGCAAGGCGGCGGCGGGTCTGCATGCGCTGATGGCCCAGCGGGCGAAAGCGGTACAACGGCGCGAAACGCGCAGCGGGGCAGAGACTACCGAATCGAGCGGGATTGTTGTTACCGACGCGCAAGACGCCAGATTTGATACAGCGGCAGAAGGCAGCGAGATTGACAAGGTGATTGCTGAGGCTTGCGGTATAGAGCTTGCACAGGTCGCTGCAATCGTGCAGGCGCATCGTCGTCCGAGCCCTTCTGTACGAGCGGGACGGCTGCTGCTTGAAAGCGGGGGATGCAGGTCGTTAAATGATGTTAGCGATGGTCTGGCAAGCGAGGCTTGGGAAATCGCTGAGGCGTCTGGCATACGTCTGGTGCTTAGCGAACAATTGCTGCCGAAGAGCGGGAGTATGACTGCTTATGCTTCTAAGGCTGGCATCGATCCGTTGGAGTGGATGCTCTATGGCGGAGAGGATTATGTTTTGCTGGGAACTATGGCTGCGGAACAAGCGGAAACGATGCGACAAGCCTTTCATGCGGAAGGGATGCCCTTCTACATCATTGGGGTAACCGAGGCCGGCGCGCCGGGTGTCGAGCTCGTACGCGGCGATTTGAAAAATAAGGGAGCTTCGTTGAAGGCTTCTGGAGATGCTAAAAGAGTTAAGTTGGAAAAACGGGGATACAATCATTTTTCGTCATGAACGGGTGAATAGTTATGCAGCATCGAGTAGGTTATGCCGAATGGACAGCACAAACGGAACAGGAAACGGTCGCATTGGCGCGGCAGCTCGCTTTATGGGTGATGCCAGGCGCTTTTCTAGCGCTTGACGGTGATCTCGGAGCAGGGAAAACGAGATTTTCTCAAGCATTTGCACAGACGATTGGCGTGAAGGGCATCGTGAACAGCCCGACCTTTACGATTATTAAAGAATATGAAGGGGAGTCTCTTCCCTTTTACCATATGGATGTATATCGGCTGTCGCTGGAAGAAGCGGACGAGCTTGGCTTGGATGATTATTTTTATGGAAATGGTGTTACGATTGTAGAATGGGCCAGCTTAATTCAAGAGCTGCTTCCGGATAATCGGCTGGAGCTCTATATCGAGCACTTAGGCGATGAAATGAGGAAAATTAAGCTGACGGGTACCGGCGAGCCATATGCTTCTTGGTGCGAGGCTTTGAATGAGATAGGAGCGGACAGATGACAGACGTGCAGAACCATCAGGAGGGACTGATTTTGGCACTCGATACTTCAACGGCATCAATGGCTGCTGCCATTGTGAACGGTACTGAGATTGTCGCGGAAATTCAATCCTTAGCAGAAAGAAATCATTCGGTGCATGTCGTGTCGCATATTAAGGAAATGCTTACGAGCAGCAGTGTCACAGATAAAGAAATCATAGCGATTGCGGTAGGGAATGGTCCTGGATCCTATACGGGCATGCGCATTGCAGTAGCCGTTGCGAAGACATTAGCTTGGGTTTGGAATAAGCCTCTTGTCGGCGTTTCAAGTCTAGAAGCACTTGCTTATGGTGCCTGGCAGCAGCAATTAAGCGGTGCGGTCGGTCAATCCGACGGCAAGGCGGAGCAGCATTGGGTGCTCCCGATAATGGATGCGAGACGCGGACAGGTATACACGTCAGGTTTTGCGATGTCGAATCTATCCGGATGGACACGGTTTGCAGACGATGGTGTTCGTCTTATGAAAGACTGGGTCGGGAAGGTCGCAGAGCAAATTGATAATCATCCGAAGGCTAATGTTCGCAGTATCTCTCTTGTAGGGGATCTTTCCCTGCATGAAGCGGAGGCGGAACGCTTGAAGGAGCTTGGAGAGGCGGCTGGCGTACAGGTTAGTCTGCAGCCCTTCGTTCAAGAGGGCCGATGGATTGCGGTGCTTGGCCGAGAGCGGCTGGAGAAGGGGTTAGTTGAGAACCCGCATACCTTTATACCAAATTATACGCAGCTTACCGAAGCGGAAGTGAATTGGAAGGCGAAGCAAGCAGGTGAGGCGGGAGCATGAGGTTCGATCATTTGGATTTGGTTTATCGCGAAATGGAGCTGAATGATATTGATGCGATCATCGCGATCGAGCAAGAGGCCTTCACAAGTCCTTGGACGGCAGAGGCATTTACGAACGAGCTGATTAATAATATGTTCGCGCGATATATGGTCATGGAGCTTAATGGAGAAGTCATTGGGTATGGCGGCATGTGGATCATTATGGATGAAGCGCATGTGACGAACATTGCGATTCGATCAGATTTTCGCGGACAAGGATTAGGTGACCGCTTCATGCGTGAGCTGCAGCGGACGGCTGTTTTCCTAGGGGCTGTCAAAATGACTTTGGAGGTTCGTGTGTCGAACGAGGTTGCACAGGGGCTGTATCGCAAACATGGATTTGAGCCATCCGGCATTCGGCCGCAATATTATTCGGACAACAATGAAGATGCGCTAATTATGTGGGCAGAGCTTGATGGAGAGCAGTTCGAGGCAGGGGAGCAATGATAGTGAGTCATTCAGCAATTACAGAAAACGACGACGCGACAACTACAATTATATTGGCGATTGAGACGAGCTGCGACGAAACATCGGCAGCTGTTATTCGTGGAGGGAAAGAAATCCTATCCAACGTTGTCTCCAGTCAAATCGAAATTCATGAACGCTATGGCGGTGTTGTGCCGGAGATCGCTTCGCGTAAGCATGTGGAATCCATAACGTTAATTATAGAGCAAGCGATTCAGGAATCTGGTTTGTCCCTAAAGGATATTTCAGCGATTGCGGTGACACAAGGTCCTGGCTTGGTAGGAGCGCTGCTTGTAGGAGTCGTTACGGCCAAAAGCCTCGCAATGGCGCTCGATATTCCGTTAATTGGCACCCACCATATCGCGGGCCATATTTACGCCAATGCGCTTGTGCACGATATTGAATACCCGTGTATGGCGCTTGTGGTTTCCGGCGGACATACGGAATTGGTGCTGTTGGAAAGCGAAGGACAATTTCGTATGATCGGCAGAACGAGGGACGATGCCGTAGGGGAGGCCTATGACAAAGTAGCGCGCGCGCTTCATTTGCCATACCCTGGCGGACCGCACATTGACAAGCTGGCAGTGAACGCAGAGGAAGCGATCATACTTCCGCGCGCATGGCTGGAGGCAGACAGCTATGATTTCAGCTTCAGCGGTTTGAAATCGGCTGTGCTTGCTGTCATTAACCAGACGCGGATGAAGGGACAACAGCTTGATGAAGCAGCGCTTGCACGAGGCTTTCAGGAGTCGGTCACTGAGGTGTTGGTGACAAAAGCATTGCGTGCTGTCCACGCGCTTGGCGCAAAGCAGCTTCTGCTTTGCGGCGGTGTGGCTGCAAATCGCGGCTTAAGGGCCGCGTTAACGACACGCTGTGCAGTCGAGCAGATTCCGCTGCTGATTCCGCCGAATTCGTTGTGTACGGACAACGCTGCTATGATTGGAGCGGCCGCACATGTGAAGTTTAAACGCAAGCAGTTCACTGATCTGGACATGAAGGCAGATCCCGGATTTTCGCTTGAAGGCTGGACTGTAGCTGAATCTGAACCAGACAACGGTTCGATTATACGTTAAATTGTATATTTGAAATTGACAGACTATTTCCCAGCGCATATAATAAGCAACAATACTTCAAACTTCATACGCTACAAACGCTGGGAACAGGAATAGTAAAGCTTATCTGGGATTGTCGTTAGCATCGCTGCGGTTGATTAACAAACGCAAGAGGCTATGACATAGAGAGCTGCGGGTTGGTGCAACGCAGTCGAAGGATGCTTGAAGCTCGCCTGGGAGCGGAGCAGCGGAAGCAACGGCAGTGCAGATGAGAGTCGGCAAGCCATTGCAAGTACGCTGTTACGGATAACCTCCGTAATCAGGTGCATGTGTGCCAATAACCGGAATTGGCCAGATGCTTAAGGTGGGCATTCCTGCTCGTTTGTGAACGTATAGGATGTCAACAAGGGTGGTACCGCGCGGGTCATTAATAGCCTGTCGTCTCTTGCATATAGAGACGACAGGCTTTTCTTGTTGTCCATGAAGTGAAGCACAATCAAACAAAATGCAAAATAACAATAAATCATAAAGTGGAAACGCTATGAGCAGGAGCAGTAAAACAGGAAGCTGGCAAAGCGGTTTTTGATGACTGATCAACGGTTTTAATTGGTTGAGCTGGTTAGTCGGAAGCGCACAGAGAGCTGCGGGATGGTGTGACGCAGTCGAAGCTGAGGTTTGAATCTCGCCTGGGAGCGGAACGGTGGAATCACGTTGCTTGACAAGCGGCGTGAGCGTACATCGTTACGGCTAGCCGCCGTCATCGGGCATTTAAGCGGGCTCGGACTCGCAGCAGCGGCAAGGCTGTCATCATCGACGGCCGCGCATAATTTAATTGTTGCAGCAGTCCGGCCAATTAGAGTGGTACCACGGCAGCGTAAGGCTCGTCGTCTCTTACAAGGAGGCGGCGAGCCTATTTTTGTACTCAAAAATAGTAATGGAGGCTAACGAATATGACAAATGATATGAAAAAAATTCAAATATTTGATACGACTTTAAGAGATGGCGAGCAATCGCCGGGGGCGTCGCTCGAGCCTGAGCGTAAGATCATTATCGCTCGTCAGTTGGGCAAGCTGGGTATAGATGTTATTGAACCGGGGTTTCCCGTTTCAAGTCCAGGGGAATTTGCAGCAGTCGAGCAAATTTCCAGGGAGCTGCAGCATGTTGAAATTGCCGGTTTTGCCCGTGCGGTTAAGGGTGATATCGACGCAGCAGTGAAAGCGACGCAGGATGCCGCGCGACGCCGGCTGCATCTGTTTATCTCCTCTTCGGATATTCATTTAAATTTTCAGCTGCGGAAATCGCGAGATGAGGTCGTTCATATTGCGCGTGAAATGGTCGCTTATGGCAAACAGTTTGTTGATGAGATCGAATTTTCGGCAATGGACTCCACGCGATCCGGCAGAGAGTTTGTCATTCAATTGGTCGAGGCTGTTATTGCTGAAGGAGCTACAATCATCAATTTGCCGGATACACTTGGTTATGCGATGCCTGAAGAGATGAGCGAGCTGTTCCGCACTGTGAGGAGGGAAGCGCGAGGCGGCGAAACGGTTAGATATAGCGCGCATTGTCACAACGACTTGGGCCTTGCGGTTGCGAACAGCCTGGCCGCAATTCACGGCGGAGCGACTCAAATCGAGGTAACGGTGAACGGCATTGGTGAAAGAGCTGGCAATTGCTCACTTGAAGAGCTTGTCATGGCGATTGAGACGCGCAAGGATGCAATGAAGGCGCAAACGAATATTCAAATCAGAGAAATTTATGAAACCTCGCGTATCGTTAGCCGCGCGATGCATTTCCCGATTGCTTACAACAAGCCTATCGTCGGCCGCAATGCATTTCAGCATGAATCCGGCATCCATCAGGACGGCTTGCTGAAAAATCGCAGCACTTACGAAATTATGGATCCGGAAGCAATGGGCATTCCGCGGAACATGATTATTCTGGGCAAGCATTCCGGTCGTCACGCGCTTAAGCATCGGCTTTCGGAATATGGCATTAAGGTTACAGATTCGCAGCTTCAAGACGTATATGAAAAGTTCAAAGAAACAGCCGATGCTCAAAAAATGGTGACCGACGACGAGCTGATTCGCATTGCCGGCGAGCTGACGCAAACCCAGCCGGATCCCTACGTGCTTGTTGATCTGCATGTACATGCCGGCACGCAGCGCTCTCGTACGGCAACCGTGACGATTCGCGAGAATGAACGCGGCTCAGAGCAAGCTTATATCGCCATGGGAGCGGGCCCGCTGGAGGCAGTCATTCATGCGATTCAACAAGCGATTCCAGTCGCAGCTGAGTTCGAGGATTTGGAGCTTCATTCCTTATCCACAGGGGAGGATGCACATGGAGAAGCTGTAGTCAGCGTTGTCCACAAGCAGCAACGTTTCCGCGGCACATCTGTACACAATGACATTGTACTCGCGGCCGCACAGGCTTATGTAGCCGCCTGCAATCAGGCGGTTATGACGACGGGCAGCAGAGTCGTAGACACGAAAACGGGCATAGCGGCCAACTAATCGCTGTGCAGCAGCTGCCGTTCAAAATTGTCTTCAAGAGCGTGGATCAATTACATTCTATGACGATTAATCTATTAGAAGGGGCTGCTCGAAAGAGAGCCCTATTTTTTTTCCAAAAATAGTGTTGTGCACAAAGTTATCCACAATTAGACTTGAAATTGTGAATAAGAACGTAAAAGCCGTATAAATACTGGATTTACAGTAGCTTAACATTGTGTTGGAAAAGGGGATAGATTTTTCATAGAATAATTGTGGATAATGTGGATAACAGGGATAAGATATTAAAATATATGAACGCAGACCTATAATTTGACGAAATCCGTGAAAATACTAGGTCTAGCCGAGAGTGATATCGACAGAATTAACTAACAATTTATGCAGGTATGTGGATATCTCTGTGCATAAGTATAGATGGAAAAATAGTAAGCTATGGTGCTTTGAGGCTGGAGACTTCCTCAATTTTTGCGCTTTCGTTTCGGTCACGCAAAAATTTTGCGTGAATTACGAATTACGTTTTCGGTGAAAAATACGGGCATATACGTTATGGTAAAAATATGACGCATACCAACAGCATTAATCTCACAAAAACGACTTGTGGAAGCGACGTTCAAGCGTGAATGGAGGCTAATTACGAAATGGAAAAGCAAACAATCATTCAAGTAAGCTCGATCAGCAAGCATTATGGTGTGAATCAAGCAATCGCTGACGTATCTTTTAAAGTAAAAGAAGGCGAGATATTTGGAATCGTTGGAACGAATGGTGCCGGGAAGACTACGCTGCTCGAATTGCTGATGGGTCTTAGGCTGCCAGACAAGGGATGCATTCAAGTATTAGGCATGGATACGCAGACAGAGTCTGAACGCTTGAAGGAAGATATCGGTATTTATCTGCAAAGTACTTCGTTAGTCGATAAAATGAATGTGCGTGAGGCAATGGAGCTGTTCCAGGCCTTTTATAAACGTAAAAATGATCTGGATCACATTATCGAGCATTTTGGATTGTTGCCGTATTCCAATAAAATGGTGAAGTGCTTGTCAGGCGGTTGGAGACAGCGTACAGCTCTTGCGATTGCGCTTGTGAATGATCCCAAAATTATTTTCCTTGATGAGCCTACAACAGGGCTCGATTCACAGGCCAAAAAGGATTATTGGTCATTATTAGTTGATTTGAAGCAGCAGGGAAAAACGATTGTTGTCGCCTCTCATGATATGGAAGAGGTGCAGTGCAATTGCGATCGGGTATGTATATTACGTAAAGGGGAGTTCATCACATGCGGCAATCCATCAACGCTGATCTCCAAATTGCCGAATGGGGGCATGACGATGGAGGCGGTATATATGCACTATGCCGTTGATAAGAAGGGGGGTGTGAGTGTATAGCGTTATAGCTTCATTCGCTTGAAATCATAGCATAACGAACCTCAAGGAGGGCTTTTTTGTCAATGGATCATCGTGATCTCATCGAAAGTCCGTCAATCGAGCGCGGAAAATTAATTGAAAAGAGAATGGAGATGGTTTCACATTTAATGCATCAAATGCAAAAGGGGGAAAATGAGGAGCAGTACAATAATTCAAATGGTTTTTTGAAGAGAATTGAGAAATGCAGCAGGCTAGTACGTTTTGCAAATTTGTTTCATCGTATGTTTCTTGAATGAAAAATAGTATAGTTGAACTATGCTGAATATTTGGAGGATCGATAGTGAACGATTGTATTCCGCTCATCGCTCAGCAAATGCGCGAGCTGGTTCTGCGCTGGTTTACCGTGCGGCCGCTCGCGCATTTTGCTGAGCTGTTCATTGAAGAGAAGTTGCGAGAGTCATTCAAATTTGGCCAATTGACCGTTATTCATTATAAAATGTTTGGCGGCGCAAAGGATGAGGTATATCAAGCTGCTGCAGCTGTTGAGCTGTTTGTACTGGGATCCGATATGCTGGATGATTTACAGGATCAGGATGCTCCTGATAAGCCATGGATGCAGGTCCCTGCCGCTACGGCTATACATATCGCTTCGTCTCTTATTACGCTTTCGCAGCAGGCGATGCTTCATTGCACAGAGGATAATGATCTGCGGATTGTGCTAGTTGAGTTGATGAATACTCAGATGCTTGCAGCCGCGAATGGGCAAATGCTGGATATTATGAATTCGATTATGGATGAGCCATCCTACTTGGAAATGGTCAAGCAAAAATCGTCCCCCTTATTATTACTCGCATGTATGGCCGGCGTTATGCTTTCAGGCCAGCCTTGGAATGCTGTGGTTGCGGAATATGCAATTGAAATAGGCATTGCCGCACAGCTGAGAAATGATATTCGCGATTTAATGCGCTGGGATGACAAAAGCGATTTTTTGCAGCGTAAGAGAACGCTTTTGACCATGTATTTAGTTGAGAGTCTTGGGGAAGACGACAAATGGATTAGGGAATATTTTGAAGGGCGTATGACCCATGAGGATGTTGTGCTTAACAAAGGACATTTCGTTGAAGTTTGTGAGCGTACTGGTACTCTATTGTACGGTTCAGTCATGAGTAGAATACACTATAATCGGTTTGAGGAGCTTCTTCATTCTCTACAGGAAGCAGGTCCTTGGAAAAGTGATTTTTTGCAAATTTTAAATTAAATTTTTGCATAATTAACCACCACGCAAAACCCATTTCGGTAAATACGAATAATTTTTGCGTTTGCCCCTAAGCAATTTCCTGTTATATTAGAAAAGTGGTATAAAAATCATATATTACTAGAGAAGCGGAGGAGTTAAAATGTTGAAAGAAACTATACGTCAATTGGTAAGCAATTCGGAAAAGATGTCCATGGCTAGGTGTGGACAACTTCAATTAGCAGGTGTTTCTACAGCAGAACAGAAGGCTCTTCTTGGGGAATTGAAGGACAAAAGCGAGAAAAACAATGGTTACGCCTACATGTGGAACTAAGACATTGATTATGCTCGGAGGGAAGAGGACTGCATGAAAACATCGCCACTTAATCGGACTCTCGCAATCCTCTTCCTGGTTGCATTTTTAGCAATTTTGCTCTATTTAACTGCCGTAATCGTAAGAATTCCATCCATCGGGGCCGTGTTGCTGGAGGCGTCTGGCGAACGATATTTCGTCAAGTCATTGGAGCCTGCAGGACAAGCCCAAATCAAAGGAATTCGTGTCGGCGATGAAATATTAGAGGTTAATGGCAGGCCGGTAAGCGATTTTGAAAATGTTAAAAAATATAATTCGATTGAATACGCAGACACTGTGCTTGTTTTGCATCGAGACAATGTGAAGCAAGAAATCGCATTCCCAAAGGGATGGACAGGGGATCATTCGTTTTTTGAGCTGTTCATACAGCTATATATTCCAGGAATATCTCTTGTTATATTTTGTGCTTTTTCAGGCTTTCTTTATGAGAAACGCAGTCATGATAAAGCAGCAATCTTGCTTATATTATTCTTTATTTCAATAGGTCTGAGCTATTACAGCTCTGCTGCTTCTAGCCGAAGCGATGCAGTGGGACTTACCATTATATATCTAGTCCTGCCTCTGATACCGCTGTTATTCATGTGTTTCATGAATAACTACTTGAAAAGATTCGATGTTCGTTTTATAAGCAAGCGAGTATTAAACGGACTGTTCGCAATAGTTGGCTCCGTTGGCATCGTAAGTTTAATCTATATATGGACAGATATGGCATCAATTAAAATCTATTCCTTAATTCAAATAGCCTATAGCAGTGTTGTGCTAATGGGTAATTTTGTGTGCGTTTATTTACTCATTCGAAAGTTTATAAAGCATCGCAGGACGAAGCTGAACTCATTATTCACCATTACGTTAATTTCGCATCTCGTAGCGTTTACTCCGTTTGCGGCTTTGAATGTGCTGCCTCAAATATTTGGAGAAAAACAAGTATTGCCAGCAGCGTTTACAGCGCTCTTCCTATTCGTTCTTCCAATCGTCTATTTCTATCTTTCGACCTCTAACCAGCTCTTTGATATTGATTTTATTTTAACCCGATTTAAATATTATACTGCGCTTTCTGTTGTTCCTTCGATTATTGTAGCGACATTCGTGGTGTTGGTCATATTAAACGAGAAGAGCCCGTCATGGTCCACATGGTTTGGCATTGTCTTTGTCATCTATATCGGAATGACGTTGTTTTTATATGCAAAAGAACAGTTGGACCAGCGTTTCCGGCCTAAGCTGTTCAAAGCGATGTACAGCTATCAGGACAGTCTTGACCGTTTTTCGCGTAAAGTGGCAAGAGTGATGAAGCAAGGTGACCTAGAGGCTGTTTTAAAGCAAGAGATAACTGAGCTATTACCCGTGAATCGAATTACTTTTTTGATGATTGAGCAATCGGAAAATACCGTCTACCCTGTGGGCGACCATCATGAAGAACGGATTACCGCGGAGTTTTTACTTGGCGCTGTTCATTCTCTTCAGGTAGGCGAGTTGATTGAACTGCCTTATGGCCTGGGACTTGTCATAGGCAGACAGCGTTCAAGATACCATATTTTATGGATTGGTATGAAGACAAATCATACGCGCTTTAATTCCGATGAGCTGCGCTGGCTGAAGACGATGTCGAATTACGCCAGCATTGTGTTTGAAAACTTATTTCTTATTGAAGGATTGATTGAGAACTTGGAATCGGAGGTTCGCAAAGAACACTCGACCTCGCCATGGGTGCTCCGTCTGCTATTCTGTCTTTCAGAGAATGAGCGGAGAAAGCTGGCCGCGGATTTGCATGATTCGGCGCTTCAGGATCAACTGCTCTGGTATCGCAAACTGGAGGCTGTCATCATGGATCATCCAATCTCTGATAAGCTGGGGCATGAGCTGGAAGAGATTAAAGAGGGACTGCTTGATGTCATTCATCAAATTCGTGAAACCTGTAACGAGCTGCGTCCGCCGCTATTGAAGGAAATGGGTGTCGTAGAGGCCGTAGAATCCATTATTGAGCATACGTTAATGCGTGTTAACTTTGCGGTTGATTTTCGTGCCAAACCACTTAGCCGTCCGTTGAATGAGGAGCAAATCACGGCTATTTATCGTATTGTGCAAGAGCTGCTTCGTAACGCAGATAAGCACGCGCAAGCTAAAATCATTACTTTAGAGCTGGAGCTTCGGAAAGGGACGATTTATTTCCGTTATATGGATGATGGCGTAGGCATGGACGTCAATCAAATGATAGAATCATTCGAGCATATGGGCTTATCCGGTATTAAAGAGCGTGTAACCGGTCTTGAAGGAGATATTTCATTTCATTCAGAGCGCGGTAAAGGCCTGGAGGTAGTAATTTTACTGCCAGAAATGATGACAACCGGCCGAACGGAAAGGGGGATTTCGCGTGATTCGTATCTTATTAGTTGATGATCATCCTTCCGTCGGTGAAGGAACAAAAACGATGATTGAGCAGGATAACGAGATGTCGGTAGCGGTCGTTTTGTCCGCAGTGGAAGCAATGGATATTGTGGATAAAGAGCAGTTCGATCTCATTCTATGCGATTTGAATATGCCGGGAATCAGCGGTTTGGAGTTGACCAAGCGGCTGCTTCAGCAGGATCCTGAACGGAAGGTTATTATTTATTCCGGATATGAAATTGGATCGCATTTCAATTTACTCATAGAATCTGGCGTCTCCGGCTTTATCTCCAAAACGGTACCAAGAGAGCAGCTTCATAATGCGATTCGCTGCGCTATGCGCGGAGATGCGGTTATCCCTATATCTCTGCTGAAGCAGCTCAGACGGCATGAAGTAACGCTTGGTCGCGCAGAGGTTTCCATCGAGGAAATTTCGATTACAGAAAAAGAACAAATGATACTGCAAGAGGTATCTACCGGAATAAGCAACAAAGAGCTTGCTGTTATGCTGCATGTAAGTCAAAGAAATGTCGAATATCAACTATCTCGTATATTCGATAAATTGAATGTTCGCTCCCGCTCTGAGGCGATTAAGGAAGCGCAGCGCTTGGGAATTATTAGCTTAGAGCAATATTAGTAACACACAGAAAGAGTTGAGTCAGCAGGTTAACGATTAGGAGAACTATAAAACGGCAGGCTACGGATTATTCCTTAGCCTGCCGTTTTGCATGATTGCTCCTTGCCACCAAGCTGGACATGTAAATATCAAGCCGCTCGGCCATTAGAGCATCGGTTAGACCGGTTACGCCAAACGCAGCCCAGCCTGGGTATACGGTTGGCGGTCCATTAAGGGTATCAATTGCTTCTCGGAAATATTTGACATAGACAGCTCCTCCATGGCCTAATGGCAGCTTTTACTGTCTTGCACACAATTACATCAGCTGCTCCCATTCCTCATAAGCAGCTGATAGAGAGTTTTTACAGAGCTCAATGTGTGCTTGTATTTCTTGAATTCGAATATAATCATTAAATATATCAGGATTCGCGAGCTGCTCCTCAAGCTCTGAAATCTGCTGCTCCAGCGTCGCAATTTCTTGCTCCAGCTGCTCTATTTTACGCTGACGTGTTCGTTCTTCACGTTTGGCTTGCTTCTCCGCCTCGTAGGAGCTTGTCGGTGCATTGTCGGAAATAGCCGTTGCTTTAGAGCCCGACGAAGCTTGTTTTGCCAAGGCTTCCAACCGCGCTTCCTCGATTTCATGTTTTTTCTCTATCATTTCGTCATAATTTCCTAGGAAATGATCAGTTCCAGACGGCTTAAGCTCGACAATACGTTCGGCCATTTTGTTGAGGAAGTACCGGTCATGAGAAATAAAGAGAAGAGTGCCCTCATAGTCAAGCAGCGCTGCTTCAAGCACCTCTTTGCTAAATAAATCAAGATGGTTAGTAGGCTCATCTAAAATAAGAACGTTAGCCTGAGCGAGCATCAGCTTGGCTAACGATACGCGTGCCTTCTCTCCGCCGCTTAGCGATGAGATTCGTTTGAGCACATCCTCGCCGCTAAATAGGAAATTGCCCAGAACGGTACGTATGCGGGCTTCTTCCATATGAGAATAGCTGCCCCACACCTCTTCCAGCACGGTATTTTGACCGTTAAGTCTTGTCTGCTCCTGGTCGTAGTAACCGAGCTTGACATGTGTTCCGAAGCGGACCGTGCCGGTGGTAGGCTCGCTCTGACCCACGATCACTTTGAGAAGGGTTGATTTTCCTATACCATTAGGACCAATTAGAGCGACGGTTTCACCGCGAGTTAGCTGGAATGATACATCCTGGAACAAAGGCTTGTCTTTACCAGGGAAAGTGACGGATACATCGCTTACTGACAGGACGTCCTTGCCGGTTGTACGTTCGATTTCGAAGGTGAAGTGGGCTTTCTTCAAATCACCCATCGGTTTGTCCAAGCGATCCATTTTCTCCAGCGCTTTGCGCCTGCTCTGTGCCCGTTTTGTCGTAGAGGCTCGAACAATATTTCGCTGCACGAATTGCTCCATACGGGATATCTCATCCTGCTGCTTCTCAAATTGCCGCATATTGATTTCATACTCCGCGGCTTTCAGCTCCATGTAGCGGCTGTAGTTGCCGGTGTAACGCTTTGAGGTATGGCGTTCAATTTCAATTATGGTTTGGGCAAGAGCATCGAGAAAATAGCGGTCATGAGATACGACAAGGATCGCGCCGGAATAGCCTCGCAAATAAGATTCCAGCCATGTGAGCGTTTCGATGTCTAAATAGTTTGTAGGCTCATCGAGCATAAGCAGGTCGGGTGCCTGCAGCAAAATGCGGGCCAAAGCAAGCCTTGTCTTCTGTCCACCGCTTAACGTTGAGATAACGGTATCAGGAGCGAAGTGACCAAACCCCATTCCGTGCAGAACGCTATTAATACGTGTATTCATTTCAAAGCCGCCTTGCTCACGGAACCAGTCTGAACGTTTAGCGTAACGGTCAAGCGTGTCGGCATACCGTTTCTCATCGGCATGGAGAGAAGGGTCGGCAATTTTGATTTCCATATCGCGAAGCTCCTGCTCGGCCTCGAGCAGATGTGAAAATACAGCGCGCATCTCCGCTTCGATCGTCCGATTAGAGTTTAACCCGCTATTTTGTGCCAAGTAGCCAATTTTAGTTTCCTTCGCTTTATGAATAGCGCCAGAATCCGCGGACATTTCGCCGGCGATTATTTTGAGAAGTGTTGATTTGCCGGCGCCATTCACGCCCACAAGACCGATTCTTTCCCGCTCTAGAACTTGCAATGAAATATTGGATAATACGACATTGACGCCGTAGCTTTTGGTAATGTTTGAAACCTGAAGCAGCATTTTGAAACCTCCACCAAATAATTATAAGAATGTTTGCTTTCATTACTCATTAGTGTACCATAAACGAGCGCTTGCATTGGCGAAAGTTGTATAAGAGTGGTAAACTACATTTAATGAAACAATTTCATGGGACGCAGAATAGGTGAGTGCTTATGATGGAATGGAATCCATTGGATCATAAAGCTGGCATAAGAAAACACATCACCCAAAAACGGAGCGGCTTGTCAGTCGAACAGCGTGAGCGATGGTCGGAGCAAGCGTGCGTAATCGCAGGTGCTTTTCTAGAAAGCCGAGCTGCAGCAGTGTTTATGGTATATGTGCCTTTTCGGAGCGAGCTCGATTTGTCGGGCCTGATTGAATGGGGCTGGCACACAGGACGTAAAGTGGTCGTTCCGCGCTGCGTTGCTGCTGATCGATCCATGACGCTGCATTATTTGCGCAGCTGGGATGAGCTTGTACCGGGCGCCTATGGCATCAGGGAGCCAAACGTGGTAATGACTCCTCCACTAGCAGAGGATTTTGTTCCGGATGTCGTATTTGTCCCAGGCTTGGCGTTCGACCGCCAAGGCGGCAGACTAGGCTATGGCGGCGGTTATTATGATCGTTTTGCTGAGCGGATCAAGCAGTCAGAATCTAAGCCTATATGGATCGGTGCAGCATTTGAGGCGCAGCTGGTTGAACGGGTTCCGGTTGAACCGCATGATTTTCCGATGAATGGAATTGTTACGGAGCGGGGCATTTATAGGGTATAGAAGATGCTTACGAAGTAAGCTTTCTTCGAAAACTTTTGAAAGGAGCGTTAACAGTGGAGCTGACGCATTTTAATGAGCAGGGTCGGGCGCGTATGGTGGACATCTCTGACAAGGAAGTCACTTCACGTACAGCAATCGCTCAAACGACGGTAAAGATGAACGTGGAGACGCTTGAGCAGATTAAGGCAGGCAAGGTTGGTAAAGGTGATGTGCTTGCGGTAGCTCAGGTTGCTGCTGTAATGGCCGCCAAGAAAACGGCTGATTGGATACCAATGTGCCATCCGCTTCCGCTAACAGGCATTAATATTGTATTTAGCGATAATGGGGCGGATGAGCTTTACATAGAAGGAACTGTAAAAACAACGGGTAAGACCGGGGTTGAAATGGAAGCGTTGACGGCCGTGTCGGCTGCAGCATTAACGGTGTACGACATGTGCAAGGCGCTGCAAAAGGATATGATAATCGGTCCTACGCAGCTTGTCTCCAAAACCGGCGGCAAGAGCGGCGATTATCGAATTTCGTCAAATCCATAATCGGAGCAGGGATGGGAGGAATGGTACATGCGGTGGAAGGTAGCAATATTAACAGCAAGCGATAAAGGCTCACGCGGGGAACGTGAAGATACAAGCGCACAGGTAATTCGTGAGCTGATTGAGGAAGAACTGGGCGGCGAGATTATCGATTATCGAATCGTTCCGGATGAGCAGGATGAGATTATGGCGGCTATTATAGAAATGACCGAATATTTCCATGCCGATCTTGTTCTGACGACAGGCGGAACAGGACTTGCGCCGCGCGATGTTACGCCTGAAGCTACGCTTAAGGTTATTGATCGCGCAGTGCCGGGCTTAGCAGAAGCGATGAGGATGGGCGCACTTCAAAAGACGAGAAGAGCGATGCTTTCTCGCGGTGTATGCGGTATTAGAGGAAGCTCTCTTATCGTTAACTTGCCTGGAAGCCCGAAGGGCGTGCATGAAAGCTTAATGGCAATCATGGACCAACTGCCGCATGCGCTGGGCATTCTATCCGGGCAGCTTGGAGAGCATAACGTATGAGCGTACAGAAGAATTCAGATGAAGCTGAAGCAATGATCAAGCAGTCGGCGACCGTACTGAAGGAAGTATCGGTTCACGATGCGGTAGGCCTCCGCTTGGCACATGATTTGACGAGAATTGTCCCCGGCCAGTTTAAAGGCCGGTTGTTCAAGAGAGGTCATGTGATTACGGAAGCGGATATTCCGAGCCTTCTGGATATTGGTAAGGAGCATATTTACATTATGGAGCTAGGTGAAAGTGAGCTTCATGAGGATGATGCTGCTATTCGAATGGCAGAGGCACTTTATGGCGAGTATTTGGAGCTATCGGAGCCGCATGAGGGAAAGGTTAGCTTGAAATCTACGCTGCTAGGATTAGCAGAGGTAGACAAAAAAATCGTTGATGCCATTAATGAGCTGGGCGAAATTGCGCTGGCTACAATTAAATCAAATACGGTCGTACAGCCCGGGCAGCCACTTGCGGCAACAAGAGCGATTCCTCTTGTCGTCTCGAAAGCGAAGGTAGAGACGGTTGAGCGACTAGCTGCGCAATATCGTCAATCGCATGGCGGTACAGCGCCTATTCGTGTTCGTCCCTTCCGGAAGCTTCGGGCAGGGCTGATCACGACTGGCAGTGAAGTATTTAATGGCCGCATAGAAGATAAATTCGGCCCAGCCGTCAGAAGTAAGCTCGAGGAGCTTGGCTCGGAGGTTGCTGAACAACGATTCGCTCCGGACGATCGACAAACAATTGTCAAGGAAATACACTATTTGCTTGAACAACGGTATGATATGATACTAGTAACTGGTGGAATGTCGGTTGATCCTGATGATCGGACGCCGGGTGCGATTAAAGCTGCAGGAGCAGACATTGTAAGCTATGGAGCCCCCATGCTGCCGGGCTCGATGCTGCTTATGGGCTACATAAACGGAGTGCCGATTATGGGGCTGCCAGGCTGCGTCATGCATGATCCATATACATCCTTTGACGTTCTTCTGCCGCGCATTCTCGCAGGGGACACGATCGTACGCGAAGATATTGTTAACATGGGCTACGGCGGCTTGAACCGCTGCTAGTTTTTCCTTTTGGTTAAATAAGCGGATATCGTCATAAAATAGCGGTAAAAATGTTTCATTAAGCATAGGTGCCCGGAGCCGCTCATTGGACACAACGTTTCGAAACAATTCTTGTGAAGTGCTTTTACTTCGAACATTTAAGGAGGTTAGTAAAATGTCTGGAATAGGTGCAACGGGTATTATTCTACTGGTGTTGGTTGCTTTGCTTCTGTTTGGACCGAACAAGCTGCCTGAGCTGGGCCGCGCATTCGGACGGACACTGCGCGAGTTCAAGTCCGGCGCGAGAGAGATGATGGATGAGGACGACCGCAAGGACAAGGAAAGCAATCGTGTTGAAGTGAATCGCTCGGAAAATATCGAGAAAGACAATAAGCGGCTTCCGGACTAATCGGGCCCGCTTTTTTCTTGACCAAGGCGAAGGAGGCAAGGGTAATTGGGTACCGAAGCAAACAGCAAATCGAAGCAAAAATCATCTAAAAGGCTGATTCGCGAGGAAGGACTAATGCCCCTTCTGGAGCATCTCGGAGAGCTGCGAAAACGTCTTTTTTACGTGCTAATCGTACTTACCTTTGGGTTAGTCATAGGACTTATATTCGCAGAACCAGCTTATAATTTTCTAATGAGCCAAGAGCCGGCCAACTCCATTTCCTTACATACGTTTTCACTTTGGGACGGAATTGGCATGTATATGAAATTTGCGTTTGTTATCGCATTGATTTTGACGCTTCCGTTTATCGCTTTTCAGCTATGGGCTTTCGTCAAGCCGGCGTTACGAGAAAATGAGCAGCGTTCTACGTTGAAGTATGTTCCCTTCGCGCTAGTGATGTTTTTGATTGGTTTGGCGTTTTCTTATTTTGTTGTGTTCCCGCTCGCATTTAATTTCACGAGAACGGTAGCACAGCATTTGAATCTGGAGGAAACTTACGGAATTGCACAATATTTTACGTTTATGTTCAATCTTTTGATTCCTATTTCGTTGTTGTTCGAGCTGCCGCTGCTTATTATGTTTTTGACGGCGATACGTGTTGTAAATCCGAAGCGGCTTCGTAAAATGCGGCGTCTCGCCTATTTCATCATGGTGCTGATCGGGGTTATGATTACGCCTCCGGACTTTATATCCGACATTCTCGTAGCCATTCCCTTAATTCTGTTATACGAGGTCAGTGTGTTTCTATCTGCATCCGTTTATAAAAAACAGCTGGCCGCTGATGCGAGGTTTGAAGCAGAGTATGGAGAGTCATTAAATAAAGTGTAGGCTGCCAATCGGCAGCTTATTTATTTTAATGGATGGAAGAAAAATATTATAAACCTAGCAATCGAGAAGAAGCCTCTCCATGCTCTCCATCTCCAATAAAGCTATGCATTCGCCTTGCAACAAAAAAGTTGGTCCCGGACAGGGATCAGCTTTTTTGTATTGACAAAAAGAATGAGCGGTCGTAATATTTAAACAAACGTTTTAAACTATTGTTTAAAACGTTTGTTTAAAAAATGGGAGTGGAATATTATGAAAAACGCGCTGCAAGCATTTATGAAGCGTCCCACTACGTGGGTCGGCATTATTACGGCATTCATGTTTCAAGTCATCTTCTCAGTCATTTGGATGACTGGTTACAACGGGGTTACGGATCGGGTGGATCAGCTGCGCATCGCGGTTGTGAATGAGGATCAGCAAATGGGGTTGTCGATTACGTCAGGCTTCCTTCAGAATCTTCCTTTTGATATGCAGCAAGCAGACAGTCTCGACTCGGCAAAACAGCAGCTTGATGAGCGTGAGCTTCAGATGGTTGTGTTCATACCGGCGGATTTCACGCAGAAGGCGATGGAGGAGGGTGGAACCGCTTCGATTCAATATTTCATTAATGAGTCCAATCCGGCTTTAATCAAAAGCATCATGAGCGGAGCCGCCGCGCAAATGACAGCGGAGGTTAACCGGCAGGCGGTTGCCGGAGGCGTTCAGACGGTTCTTGGCAATATGAGCCTTCCGACCGAGCAGATTGCAGCAGCGGCGCAGAGCTTGTCGCAGCGGGTAACGGCGGACATACAGTCGACGAATGTCGTAAACGGGATGAACAATCAGATGGTGCCGATGATGATGGTGCTTGCCTCCTATGTCGGCGCGATGATCATGGGCATGAACCTGGAGCAATCGTCCATGGCAATCAGCGCGACCGTAGGCAGATGGCGCCGGTTCGGGGCAAGAACCATCATTAATGTGGCTGCGGCGGTGCTCGTCTCGTTAGTCGGCTCATCGCTGCTCGCATTGTTCGGCGGACAAATGGAGCAGGGCTTCCTCCATCTGTGGCTGTTCCAGATGCTGTTCATGCTAACGTTTATTTTTGTTTCGCAAATGTTTCTATACTTGTTTGGGATGGCAGGCATGCTGTTTAATATCATGCTGCTGTCTGCGCAGCTAGTTTCCTCCGGCGCGATCGTACCGCGCGAGCTGCTATCAGACTTTTACACTAAGCTGAGCGCAGCTCTTCCAGCGACCTATGCTGTGGATGGCAATATGAATATTTTATTCGGGGGACCATCTGTTGGAGCCGATGCCGCGGGGCTTGCGATCATTGGGATCATTGCCGCAGCCGTTAGCTTCCTTGCAGTTGGGATGAAGCGGCAAGCGGCACTGAAAGAGCCATCAGCCGTCATTGCAGCTCAGAAGCGGTAAAGACAATCATAGCTTGCTGTTTAATATATTTTACTTCAAAATAAGAGGAAATAAGCTTTGCTGGGGGCCATGAATGATGACAACAGGAGAAGCGGATGTCAAGATGAGAATACTGCAGGCAGCCAAAAAGCTGTTCTCCGAATACGGCTTCGAGAAGACGACCGTGCGGCAAATATGCGAGGAGGCAGGAGCTAACCTCGCGCTCGTGTCGTATCATTTTGGCGGCAAAGAAAATATGTTCGCGGCGCTTTTCGAAAGCTATTTTCCAAATGATCAGCTTGCCGAGGTTGATCCTTCGATTGATCCTATAGAGGGCGTAAGGCTTGTCATTCGTGAAGTAACGAGCTTTCGTTATCGTGATCCTGAGCTGATTAGCATCATCCAGCAGGAAATCATCATGAATACGGAGCGGATTCAGAAAATACGCATGCATGTGATGCCGATGTGGAGGCTGCTTCGTCATTGGCTGGAGCAGGGCCGCGAGCAGGGAATATTCCATTTTCAATCCTTGGACTCCACCTTGATGTCGGTGATTGGTACACTGCTGTTTCACCGGAATACGTCGTATTGGGAGGTCCTTCTGGAGGAGGCGCCGCCTAGCGCTGAGGAGATGATCGAGGATTTAACGACGTTCGTGATGAACGCGCTGCAGCGCAAATCTAAATAGTAAGAGGCATGAAGAACCGTACGCGAGTAAATCGCCGTGCGGTTTTTTTTGCGTAAAAAAAATTCAAAGCAGCGGCATAGGTCATGACTAAGCGAACTGGAGGCGTTTATTGCTGACGGCTAGCTGACGATCGGCTTCTGTGGTCATCAGCCGGCGATTGGCGAGCGTTACATTTCTACGGGAAGCCTCTAGTTATGGGCAGAGGTATTCCTGCCGCTAGGGCTCCCGAGCGGGCATTCCTTCTGGAGTGGTGCGCCCGAGGCTTCGACATCGAGTAAAGCGTGGTCAGGGACAGCTTTTAGTATAGATTCGGCTCTGAAATGAAAAAATAGGCAGTCGAGACGAAGCAGTCGAAGCCGTTTATCCAAACAGGATATTAATTATCGGAAAATTGAAATGAAGCACTTGAAATTGATTGCGAAAATGAGTATGATAAAAATGGTTGTTAGCACTTCAAGCTTATGAGTGCTAACGAAATAAAAATAAGCGACAAATTTAAAAGGAGGCTATTTTCAATGATCAAACCTTTGGGTGAACGCGTATTGATCGAACCAATCGCGAAGGAAGAAACAACCGCTAGCGGAATCGTATTGCCGGATACGGCGAAAGAAAAGCCGCAAGAAGGTAAAGTGGTAGCAGTTGGCAGCGGTACGCTGAAGGATGGCGTTCGTGTTGCTTTGGAAGTAAAAGAAGGTGACCGCGTATTGTTCTCCAAATATGCAGGAACTGAAATCAAATACGAAGGTAAAGAGTATTTGATTATGAAAGAAAGCGACATTCACGCAATATTTGCATAAACAGCCCGGTTTAGGGTCACATAGAAGACAGACAGTACGCAGTGAAACGTACTTAAAAATTACTTGGGAGGTTACTGAAAATGGCTAAAGAAATTAAATTTAGTGAAGACGCACGTCGCTCGATGCTGCGTGGTGTTGACGCACTTGCAAATGCAGTTAAAGTAACACTAGGTCCTAAGGGCCGTAACGTTGTACTTGAGAAAAAATTCGGAAGCCCGCTCATCACGAATGACGGTGTATCCATTGCAAAGGAAATCGAGCTTGAGGATGCTTTCGAAAACATGGGCGCTCAGCTTGTAAAAGAAGTAGCAACAAAAACAAATGACGTAGCAGGTGACGGTACGACTACTGCTACTGTTCTGGCACAAGCGATGATTCGCGAAGGCTTGAAAAACGTAACAGCCGGCGCTAACCCTATGGTTATCCGCAAAGGGATCGAGAA
Organism: Paenibacillus praedii; assembly: GCF_049725345.1. NCBI lineage: Bacteria > Bacillati > Bacillota > Bacilli > Caryophanales > Paenibacillaceae > Paenibacillus > Paenibacillus praedii. The sequence goes on from NZ_JBMWAM010000012.1 coordinate 64,389, forward strand.
AGCTGTTAAAGCTGCTGTTGAAGAGCTGAAAGTAATTTCGAAGCCAATCGAAGGCAAACAATCGATCGCACAGGTTGCTTCGATTTCTTCTGCTGACGATGAAGTTGGTCAATTAATCGCTGAAGCAATGGAAAAAGTAGGCAACGACGGCGTTATCACTGTTGAAGAGTCGAGAGGCTTTGTAACAGAGCTTGAAGTGGTTGAAGGTATGCAATTCGACCGCGGTTACCTTTCTCCTTACATGATTACGGATACGGATAAAATGGAAGCTGTTCTTGAGAATCCATACATCCTGATCACAGACAAAAAAGTAACGAACATTCAAGAGATCCTTCCGGTTCTGGAGAAGGTTGTTCAATCAGGCAAGCAGCTTCTGATCATCGCTGAAGACGTTGAAGGCGAAGCTCAAGCGACGCTTATCGTGAACAAGCTTCGCGGCACATTCACTTGCGTGGCTGTCAAAGCTCCTGGCTTCGGCGACCGTCGCAAAGCAATGCTGCAGGATATCGCTGCTCTAACTGGCGGCCAAGTGATCACAGAAGAGCTTGGACTTGATCTGAAATCAACTACGGTTGAACAGCTTGGTTCCGCTCGTCAAGTTCGCGTAACAAAAGAAAACACGATCATCGTTGACGGAAGCGGCAACTCCGCTGACATCGTTGCTCGCGTTAACCAAATCCGCGCTCAACTGGAAGATACAACTTCCGAGTTCGATCGTGAGAAGCTGCAAGAGCGTCTTGCTAAGCTTGCTGGCGGCGTTGCGGTAATCAAAGTCGGTGCAGCTACTGAAACTGAATTGAAAGAGCGCAAGCTCCGCATCGAGGATGCCCTTAACTCCACTCGCGCAGCGGTTGAAGAAGGTATCGTATCGGGCGGCGGTACAGCCCTCATTAACGTATACAATGCGGTTGCAGCTGTTAAAGCAGAAGGCGACGAACAAACAGGCGTTAACATCGTTCTTCGCTCCCTTGAAGAGCCGCTTCGCACAATCGCGGCTAACGCGGGCCAAGAAGGCTCCGTTATCGTTGAGCGTTTGAAAAATGAAAAAATCGGCGTAGGCTACAACGCAGCTACCGGCACATGGGTGAACATGTTCGAAGCGGGTATCGTTGACCCAGCTAAGGTTACACGTTCCGCATTGCAAAACGCAGCATCCGTTGCGGCAATGTTCCTGACAACTGAAGCGGTTGTCGCTGACAAACCTGAGCCTAAGGGTGCAGGCGGCGGCATGCCAGACATGGGCGGCATGGGCGGTATGGGCGGCATGATGTAATGATGCCCGAAAACCCTTGATTCTACAGGGCTTTTAGGGTGCCCATAGTGATTTTGGTCACCGTTATTTGAATTTAGAGGTTTTGCATGAGTTCATCGAACTTTTGCGAAGCCTCTTTTTTTCTTGTTTTGGTCACATGCAGATACACATGTTTGGTTGTATCGTCATCTTTGTGACCTAACCTATCCATGATTTCTTGTATAGGAACACCAGCCTCCGCTAACAGAGATGTATGTGTGTGTCTGAGAGAGTGGGGTTTAGATCAGTATTTAAAAAAGCGATCTTCAAAAGGCGGGCCATGTGGTTTAAGTAATGTTTTAATGTTGGGATAACCAGGGTGAGATTCTTTGTTTGGCATGATGTACTTTTTGTCATAATACGCCTTTCGGTTGATCAATCAACTTTGAGGACAGCGTGGATTTGGAGCATTTCTATTATTCGGTTGAAGGCGAGTCTTGGCTGGCAATCGGCCGGACATTGCAGATGAAGTATACGCTGCATCATTTTACGGGTTATCGGATCGGTCTGTTCACCTATGCAGCGAAGGAAACCGGCGGGCATGCTGATTTTGATTATTTCCGCTATGCCAAAGGAAGGTTTCCCGGCATGACCATATAAATAAAGCGCTTGCATGTTGTAAAGGCCGGATAACGAAGTAAAAACTTGCACATTGTGGCTGCAAGATCGGGCTTACTATAATGAAAGCGTAGACATCGCATGCGGCTTTGTCTCGAATAAGGAAGATGGGGGAATGAAAATGGGAGGCAGGACCGGAAAACAACGTTATGCCAAAGCAATGACGCTGATCCTTGCGGCATTCATGGTGCTCTCGGCTTGCAGCGGCAATAACGGAGGCGGCAATGAGAATACAACGGTGAATCAAGGTACAGCTGAAACGAACGATGGCGTGAAGGAAGGAAGCGGCGAAACGGCAGGCAACGACACGTCGGCGGATCCGATGGGTAAGTATGATCCCCCGATTGAAGTGACGACCGTACGGAATTTGAGCGATGTTGTCGAGAATAACGTGCTTGGCGTCCTTCAAGGCGAAACGCTGGAAGACAATAGGTGGTCGCGCCTGTACGAAGAGCAGCTCGGCATTAAAGTGAAATATGACTGGGTCATAAAGGGCAACCCCGATTCGGACCAATACCTGCAGAAGCTGAACGTGACGCTGGCTTCCGGAGAGCTGCCGGACTTTCTTCCGGTAAGCGCCATCCAGCTAAAGCAACTGGCGGAATCTGATCAGATCGAGGATTTGACGGAACTATATGAGAAATATGCGTCCCCGCTGACGAAGGACATCTTGTCCCAAGAAGGCAGCGGCCCGTTCGACGCGGCGACGCTCGACGGCAAACTGATGGCAATTCCACAAGTCGAACCGTCGATCGAGCGATCCATGTTTATCTGGATTCGTACCGATTGGCTGGAGAAGCTCGGCCTTGAGCCGCCGAAGAAAATGGCAGACGTGCTCGCTATTTCGAAGGCGTTCGCCGAGAACGATCCGGATGGCAACGGCAAGAAGGATACGTATGGTCTCGGCATGACGAAGGGCGTCTGGGGCGGGGCTATGGGTCTTGAAGGTTTTATGGCCGGCTACAAGGCGTACCCGAACATATGGGTGGAGGATGCGGAAGGCAAGCTTGTGTTCGGCAGCATCCAGCCGGAAGTGAAGAAGGCGCTTCAAGAACTACAGAACATGATGATGAGCGGCCAACTTGACAAAGAATTCGGCATCAAGGACGGCGGCAAAGTAGCGGAAGACATTACGGCCGGCAAAATCGGCATGGAGTACGGCGAACAATGGAACTCCATCTGGCCGCTGCAACTCAATAAGAACAACGATCCAAATGCGCAATGGCGTGCTTTCCCGATCGTATCGGAGAACGACGACCTGCCAAAAGTGCCCCAGAGGTTCAGCACGACGAAATTCTTCGTCGTCCGGAAGGGTGCTGAGCATCCGGAAGCGGTCATTAAGCTCTTCAATATGCACCTGGAGAAGAATTGGGGCGAAACGGCCGAGTTCGACACGTACTACGCTCCGAAGGAAGCGGAGAGCGTGTGGCAGTTGTCTCCGGTAATGCCGGCGCCGCCGAAGAAAAACGTTACGGCGTATCGCGAGATCGACGCGGCGCGCAAAGCAGGCGATATGTCGGTGCTGAAGGGCGAAGCCAAGACGATCCAGGAGAAGATCGATTTGTATAATTTAGGCTCGAAGGAAGGGTTCGCGGTATGGGGCTGGGAGCGCATATACGGTCCGGAGGGATCGATGGGCATCACCGACCAGTATGACAAGAACAATCAATTCCTGATTGAAAAGTTTGTTGGGGCGCCTACCCCGACAATGGTCGAGCGGAAATCAACCCTACAGAAGCTCCAGGACGAGACGTTCGTCAAAATCATTCTCGGCCAGCCGATCGAAACATTCGATAAATTCGTCGAAGACTGGAAGAAACTCGGCGGCGAACAGATTACGCAAGAAGTCAACGAATGGTACGCAACAACGAAGTAATGGATTAGCAGGGCAGGCGCTTACGGCACCTGCCTTCTTGCTTCTTTGCACTTGAGACGGAGGGGATATGCATGCGAAATAAAAGAGCGTGGAGGGAGCTTCCCCTGCACTTGATGATAATACCGGGACTATTGCTTGTCGGAATCTTCTCCTATATCCCAATGGCCGGCATCACGATCGCGTTTCAGCGATTCGTACCGGCCAGAGGGCTGTTCGGCGACCAGAAATGGGTGGGCTGGGACAATTTTTATTACGTTATGGATCTCCCTAGCTTTATGCAAGTGCTCTGGAATACCTTGTACATCTCCAGCTTCAAGCTGGTGCTCGGACTGCTCGTGCCGATCGTATTTGCGATTCTGCTGAACGAGTTAAAGAACGAAGTTATCAAGCGGTCCGTTCAGACGACGATCTACCTACCCTTTTTTCTGTCATGGGTCGTCTTGGGCGGAATCCTGATTGACCTGCTGTCTCCAACCGGCGGCATTGTCAACAGTTTGCTGCAGTCTTTAGGAATGCAGCCGATTTTTTTCCTGGGTGACAACAAGTGGTTCCCGACCACCTTGATCGTTTCGGACATCTGGAAGAACTTCGGATACGGCACCATTATCTATCTGGCAGCGATATCCGGGATCAACCCGGGTCTGTATGAAGCGGCGACGATCGACGGCGCGAACAGGTGGAAGAAAGCGTGGCATATTACGCTGCCCGGCATGCGCATGGTGATTGTGCTGCTGTCGGTACTGAGTCTGGGTCAGCTTTTGAATGCCGGCTTTGATCAGGTGTTCAACCTGTACAGTCCGCAGGTTTACGAGAGCGGCGATATTCTCGACACCTTTGTATACCGAATCGGATTGCTGGATGCCCAATTCGGTGTAGCGACGGCGGTCGGCTTCTTCAAATCGATCGTATCGTTCGTGCTGATCGCGGGTTCGTACTTCTTCGCGTACCGGTTCGCAAAATACAGAATCTTCTAGGAGGAACCCTGAATGTCCGACCAAACGTTAAAGCCTTCATCTCCCGCGCTGTCCCAAACCATGAAAGCCGGCAAGCGTTTCGACTGGTTTGCGGCCGTCAATACGACGTTTCTAATTCTCGTCGCGCTTCTGTGCGTACTTCCGCTCATCCATATCATCGCGGTATCGTTCAGCTCCAGCACTGCCGCCGCCGCTGGCTACGTGAAGCTGTGGCCGGTCGATTTCACGCTCGCGTCCTATGAGTTCACAGGAGGCCGGGAAGGCTTCTGGAGCTCGATGCTTGTCTCCCTGAAACGAATCGCGATCGGAACGCCGCTCAACCTGCTCCTGACAATTATGATCGCCTATCCGCTGTCCAAAGAGTCGAAGAACTTCCGTTTTCGTCTCGTCTATGCTTGGATATTTTTCATGACGATGCTGTTCAACGGCGGGCTAATTCCGTGGTACGTCACTATTAAAGAGCTCGGGCTCCTCAATTCCATCTGGGCGCTCGTTCTTCCCGGAGCGGTTCCGGTATTCAGCATCGTGCTGCTGCTGAACTTTTTCCGTGAAGTGCCCAAAGAACTGGAGGAGTCGGCCGTGATCGACGGCGCGAGCCAGTGGACGACGCTCTGGCGGATTTATGTGCCGATCTCCAAGCCCGCGATTGCGACGTTGGCTCTGTTCTCAATGGTGGATCACTGGAACAGTTGGTTCGACGGATTGATCCTGATGGGAAACCCGGTCAATTATCCGTTGCAAAGCTATATCCAAACCATCGTTATTCAGCAAAATTTCTCATCAATGTCGCGCGAAGATATTCTGAATATGGCGATGATTTCGGACAGAACGCTTAGAGCGTCACAGATTTTCCTCGGCTCTTTGCCTATCCTGGCGGCCTATCCGTTCCTGCAGAAATATTTCGTCAAGGGCATTGTATTGGGCAGCGTGAAAGGGTAGCCAATTTTGGATAAGGCGGCAGCGCAGCACTTGATTTATACTGAAGGAAAAGACTGGGGGAGACTGCGTTGTTCAAGCGTCCAGAATTTTCTTTGCGCAACACGATTTTTATCCGATTGGTGACGACGTTTGTGCTGATCATGCTGCCGATCATTCTGCTAGGCGTCTATATCTATCAGTGGAGTATTCGTACTGCAAGCGATGATATTTCGAAGACGGCCGTTTCCCAAATTTTTTTCTATCTCGGCGACCTGGAAAAAGAGATCGAACGGATGAAGCTGCTTCAGTACGGAATGTTGGAGGACACCGACCTGAACATGCTCGCCATCACTTGGGAAACGATGGGGGACATCGAGCGGATGGAAAAGATCACTTCGGTGCTGAATCGAATATACTCCATTCAGAACAGCAGCGATTACATTCATAATGTCAGTGTTCATATCCAACCAATCGCCAAAACTTTCTCCTCGCTCAACGGTGCGGGAGAGTTCGAGGGAGAACGGTATCGGGCGATTCGTGCCGAATTCGGGGGACAGGGGTTGAGACCTATTAAATGGAAGGAAAAACTTTTCCTGAGCGCCGCCAAGCCGAGCGGCATGAAGGGGAGAGAACCGCTGTTTACTGTCGAAATCGAGCTAGACAGCCGCAAACTGAGGCAGTCGTTGCAGCAGTTCAATACGTATCCGGGCAGCAGTACGATCCTGATCTCGGGTCAGCCGGGATTCGTGCTCGGAAGCGGCTTCATCAGCGCGCTGGAAAGCGAGACGCAGCGGATGCTCTCCGGAATCGCCGACGGTAGGTCCGGAACGATTACTCTCGAGGGTGACCGGTATTTCGTTTCCCATGCCTATTCGGACCGGCTGGATATGTCCATTTACCGTTTTATTCCGGAGCGAATCGTACACAAGCCGCTGGACAAATTTTATACATGGGCATGGCTTTTCGCGGCGGGAGCTTTCGTCATCATAGCCGTGTATGCCCTATCAACGTACAAGTTTATTCACAAGCCGCTCCTCAAGCTGGTCAAGGGGTTCCGCCGCCTGGAAAGCGGGGATCTGGAGCAAGCCATCGCTCACGAAGCGAACGACGAATTTCGCTATATCTATGCACGCTTCAACCAGATGGTCGCCAATCTGCGTACGTTGATCGATCAGGCGTATAAGCAGAAAATTATGGCGCAGCGGGCGGAATTGAAGCAGCTTCAGTCCCAAATCAATCCGCACTTTCTGTATAACAGCTTTTTTATTCTTAATACGATGGCCAAGATCGGAGACACGGATCGAATCGAGCAATTCACAACGCAGCTCGGCGAGTATTTTCAGTTCGTAACCCGTAATTCGTCGGACGAAGTAACGCTCAAACAGGAAGTCCACCACGCCAGAATGTATACCAAGATACAGGAGCTTCGTTTCTCAAGGAGATTGAAAGTCCGTTTCGACGAGTTGCCGGTTGAGTTAGAACGGGTCATGGTGCCTCGTCTCATCGTGCAGCCAATCATTGAGAATGCGTTCGAGCATAGCCTGGAGAAAATGGCCCAAGATGGCATAATCGAGGTGCGCTTCGAGCGTTCGGAAGAGTGGGCCTGTATTGTGATTGAGGATAACGGCGATCGGTTGACCGACGAAGGGCTTAGACGGATATCGTCGGCCATCGCCCATGAAGACGAGAAATTGGAAACAACAGGAATCGTAAATATTCACCGCCGTATCGTAATTACATTCGGCGAAGGTAGTGGGCTGCAAGCCGCACGCGGGGAACTGGGCGGTCTCAAGGTATCGATCCGCGTACCGCTGAGGGAGGCGAGTACAATTGTACAGACTGCTGATCGTTGACGATGAAGCAATCATTACCGACGGTATGGCCGAAATTTTGGCCAGACTTGACAATCCTGAGTTGGATATATGTAAGGCATACTCAGGCGAAGAGGCGCTGAATTGGCTGAACAGTACGCGAATCGACCTCGTACTGTCGGACGTCCGCATGCCTGGCATCGACGGACTTGAATTGATGGAAATTATCCGCAAGAACTGGCCGAGGTGCCGTATTATTTTTCTTACCGGTTTTAACGATTTTGATGCCATCTATCAGGCTATTCAAACATGGGGCGTCCGCTATTTACTGAAGACTGAAGGCTACGACAAAGTAATCGCCGCCGTGCAGGAGGCGATCCGCGAACTGGATGAGGGGCTCCGGACCGACCGTCTCCTGGCGCAAGCCAGGGAACAGCGAAATACTTTGGAAGCGCTTGCGCATGGCGAATATTTCCGCCACCTGCTCGCCGGTTCCGGCACCTTCAACGAGGGAGTGCGCGCCGAAGATTTCCGGAAGCTGAACATTCAGCTCGATCCGTCGGAGCTTGTCCTTCCTGTATTCGCCAGCCTGATTAGAGCTGCGGAGATCCCGTCTTATGCTGACCGACAGGAAGCGGCAATGGCCGTGAAGCTTCTCGGAGATTCGTATCTGCGCGATATGACCCGTTGTGTTGGCATTATTGACCGCTTTGGCGACCTGCTATGGTTGGTCCAGCCGACTGCAGAAAAGCATGGAGGGCCGGATGCGGAGTTCACTGGTACTGTACGTTTTTTGGAGGGGACGCTGGAACTGATCCAGGCGGCATGCTCCGAATCGCTGGCTGTCGATATCTCGTTCATGATTGGCAGCGTACCACTGTACTGGGAATCGCTCCCTCAAGCTTACGATCGCTTACGGCAGTTGCAGCATGACCGAGTGGGTGACGGAGCAAGCATGGTGATGACGGTAAACGTCGGGAATCATGAATCGGAACAGCCGATCCGGGAACGCGTGCGGACGGAAAAGATTGAACTCCTCTCCGGTCATTTGAATGGCGGACGAATGGACGCCTTTATGGAGCTTCTGAGAGAGATTTTCGAACCCGCGCGCAGCGGACGGATGATGGAGGCTGCACAGTTGATGGAGCTGTACTATTCCGTGGCGTTCGTAATTCTCTCCTACATCAATCAGAGGCCTACCGACGACCAACTTACAGCAGCCTCCCTGCTGCGGATGGATCCGCATGTCTCGTGGCACGAAGCGTTTGAATTTTTAACCCGTACGGCAGAAACGCTGTTTACGCTCAGACGTCAGAGGGAGAACAGCAGAGCAACAGGTGCGATGGAAGGCATCTGCTCCTACATCGAAGAGCACTTGGCCGAGGATTTATCGCTTGTTCGGCTGGCCAAGCAGTCGCATTTTAATCCTTCTTATTTATCCCGTCTGTTCAAGCAGGAGACGGGGCAGAATCTGTCCGAATATATCGATCAGGCCAGGATAAAGAAAGCGAAGGAGCTTCTGATCAAAGAAGAGTCGAAGATTCATGAGGTCGGTGCTCGAGTCGGATATGAAGCGGCGCATTCGTTTACGAGATTTTTCAAAAAAATGACGGGAGTCACCCCGCAAGAGTTTCGGGAAGCAGCAAGAACCGCACATCTCTGATGCGGTGACCGAGGAGGGCGAAAAGCTTGCCGCATGCGATCATTCATACGGATCAGCCAAAGAGTACGATCCATCGCAATATGTATGGTCATTTCGCGGAGCATCTGAGTGGGAGCGGGCTTATTATGCGGACCTGTAGCGGATATTCCAAACCTACGTTCGCAATTACGGATAAACAAGATTTTCAAAATTGACTGCAGCCTGCACGGCGATTACTATGAATGGACAGAAAGCATCATTATGGATGAATACGACTGAGAAGGAGAAAAGAAAATGGACAATGCGCCTAAACCGAATCAGCCGCTAGTGAAGCATATATATACGGCGGACCCGTCGGCTCATGTTTTTGAAGGGAAAATCTACATCTATCCGTCTCACGACCTCGATCACGACGGTCCAAGCAACGATAACGGCGACCAATACGCGATGGAGGATTATCATGTGCTCTCAATGGATAGTTTCGATTCGCCTGTCGTCGATCACGGCCAAGTACTTCACCTGAAGGATATTCCTTGGGCTTCCAAACAGCTCTGGGCGCCGGATGCGGCTTACAAGAACGATACTTACTATTTGTTTTTCCCGGCGCGTGACCACGACGGAAACTTCCGCATCGGCGTTGCGACGTCGAAATCACCGGCGGGCCGTTTTACTCCGCAAGAGAGCTATATCAAAGGTAGCTTCAGCATCGACCCTGCCGTACTCGTCGACGACGAAGGACAGGCCTACATCTACTTCGGCGGGTTATGGGGCGGCCAGCTAGAGAAATGGCAGACCGGCGAGTTCAAGCCGGATGAGACGGGGCCGGCAGGGGACGAACCTGCGCTTGGACCGCGCGTGGCACTGCTCAGCGATGACATGATGAGCTTCCAGGGTGGACCTCAGGAGGTTTTAATCGAGGACGAAGATGGCAATCCGATTCTGGCGGGCGACGAGGAACGGCGGTTCTTTGAAGGTCCCTGGGTGCACAAATATAATGACTTATACTACTTATCTTACTCGACAGGCACCACCCACAAACTGGTCTACGCGGTCAGCAGGAATCCGATGGGACCGTATACGTTCAAAGGAACGATTCTCACCCCCGTCATCGGCTGGACGACCCATCACTCCATTGTACAGTTCGGGGATAAATGGTATCTGTTTTATCACGACAGCTCTCTGTCGGAAGGTGTGAACCACAAGCGCTGCGTCAAATATACGGAACTGCAGTACAATGTGGATGGCACGATTCAGACGATCAATCCTTATTGATAACATGCGATAAAGAGGCACGAAGGGGAACATCTCGATAATGAAACGCAGAAGTGGGCTTTCCAAATGGAGGGCCCACTTTACTCTATGTATAATTCAGGAGCTGTTGACTGTGGAAAACTTACTATTGCTTTACAATATACAAGAGCCGGTTTCAATCCGTTCGAATGCCCCGCAGCCGTATCGATTATGGTCCGTACGCCCAGTCCGTAACCGTAACCGGCAAGGTGCGAATTGTGAAATCGGCTAATTGAACCTCGTCTAGATGGTTGCGCCGCATATGATCGATTGTCTATCTTCCCAGAATGCGTTCGTTGCCATAACGTCCGCCGCTCGCGAGCATCTGAGCAAACACAATATAGTCAAGTGCTTTTCTGCCTGAGACGACTTCAATCAATGAGGTGACGAGGTCGCGGCACGATGTAGGCGCAGCCCGCCGGACCTTCTTTGGTGAAGCCTTCCAGCATGTATATCCATTTTACCTCCGTCCAGTCAGATACCAATCCCCGGCCCGCTGCGGGGGCACCGATCCCCAGGTCCGTGACGCGCTTTTATTATTAAAAAGTGGTCCGCTGTATCATAACAGAAGATGGACATCGCAAATAGGGTTTGCTATTATTTATTCAATAACATTTTAGAACGAGGTTTTATAATATAAAACCGCATCTAGGAGGGGAGCGAGGGAAGGAATATGCCCATCATTCAAGCATTGGATAGAGCACTGAAAATTATCGACTTATTCGATGAGCACCATATGGAGTACAAACTGTCTGAAATAAGCTCAGAAATGGATTTGCACAAAAGTACAGTTCATTCTTTGTTGAAAACGCTTCAAATTCATGATTACATTACACAGGATGAGCAGACTGGGAAATACCGCCTCGGGATGAGGTTTGTAGAGAAGGGGCAATTGCTTCTCAATTATTTTGATATTCGGGAAATCGCTAGACCGCATCTCAGAGCTTTGTCTGCCGCCACCGGCCAAACGACACATTTGGTCATTATGGATGATGGAAAAGAAGGGATATACATTGATAAAGTAGAGGGGCACAAGGCGGCAATTCGGTATTCACGTATCGGTCGCAGAATACCTTTGCATAGCAGCGCCGTGGGTAAGGTATTGGCGGCTTTCCGGTCTATCAACGAATGGGTGCAGATTGCGGAAGGGCATACGTTTGTTAAGCATACGGATAAGACGATCGATAACCCTGAAGCTTTCTTGAAAGAGTTGGAGCAAGTAAGGAAGCAAGGCTATGCTATTGATAATGAGGAGAATGAGCCGGGGGTCCGGTGTGCCGCTGCTCCGATATACAATCATAACGGACAAGTGATAGCGGCGATGAGCATATCCACCATGGTAGCACACGTTGATGATCAAGAACTGGCACAATTAATTGACCTGATTCGGCAGGAAACGAGTGAAATTTCTCGGCAACTAGGTTATCAGATCTAAGTTTAGGTTCCTGAGCAATTACTTTTAAGTTAATGATAGATCGAAACGTGATGAAAGCGAGTCGATTATATCATAATTTAAGAACGTCGTTTTATATTATAAAACAAGGAGAGGTTAAAATGAGAATTATTCGGTATCGTGATGGCGTAGACCAATGTTTGGCAGCAGTAACTGATGAGGATAAGGTATTCAAATTGGCGGATTCGGACTTTATATCATTCCTTGAACGAATCGAGAAGGAAGGAAAAACACCACTTGAAGACGTGAACGATCTGATCCTTTCAACTCAGCCGCTGGACAGGGAGTTTGCTAGTCTTGAATTACTTATACCTGTAGCTGCCCCTGAAGTTTGGGCGGCCGGTGTAACCTATGCGCGGAGCAAGGAAGCTAGAAATTATGAGGCGACTGGCGGCAAGCTGGATGCATCCACCTACTATGACAAGGTGTATGATGCGGAAAGGCCAGAATTGTTCATGAAATCTACAGCAGCTCGAACGGTTGGCCATTTAGATAATGTTTGCTTGAGAAGCGACTCGAATTGGCAGGTTCCGGAACCAGAGCTTGGTTTGGTTTTGAATAAGCGAGGCGAAATTGTAGGATACATTATTGGCAACGATATGAGCTGCCGCGATATTGAAGGAGAGAATCCGTTATATCTTCCGCAAGCCAAGGTTTGGAAACAATCATGCTCAATAGGACCGGTCATAAGATTAGCCGAAACGGTTCAAGATCCCTACCAGTTGCAGATCACTTTGCGGATATATAGAGATGGAAAAAAAGTAGTCGATGAATCAGCAAGCACGGGACAGCTTAAACGCAAGCTGGAGGAACTCGTTTCCTTTCTGCATAGGGATAATATTGTGTACGATGGTACGGTTCTCCTTACGGGCACATGTATCGTTCCTCCGAATCAGTTCACACTTGCACCTGAAGATATCATTGAAATTGAAATCACCAGCCTAGGAATACTTGTGAATACTGCTGTTTTGGCCTAAATAGTCATTTAAAAAAAGGGAGGAAGATTAAAATGGTAAATATAAATTACCCAATATATCACAACTACATTAATGGCGAATGGAGAAGCTCCGAGAGTGGCAGAACGCAGAAAAGTATAAGTCCAGCAAATAAAAATGAAGTCGTCGGTATGATCCCGGATTCGTCTAAACGGGATTTAGAGGATGCTGTTGCAGCTGCAAAGGCTGCCAAGCTCGCTTGGCGTAAGCTAACTGGATTACAGCGGGGCAATTTGCTGTTCAAAGCAGCTGATATTATGGAAAGTAGAATGAATGAAATCGGTGAAACGATGACGAGGGAAATGGGTAAGACATTACCCGAGGCGAAGGGCGAGACGGCACGTGGAGTGGCCATTCTGCGTTATTACGCAGGAGAAGGCATGCGTAAAATAGGTGATGTTATACCTTCTTCCGATGCAGATGCATTCTTGTATACTACAAGGTCACCGCTCGGAACGGTAGGGGTGATCTCCCCTTGGAATTTCCCAGTTGCTATTCCTATTTGGAAAATGGCACCTGCTTTAATATATGGGAACTCGGTCGTATGGAAGCCGGCAACGGAAACAGCGGTTACAGCAGCGAAAGTTATGCAATGCTTCCATGATGCAGGCTTACCGGCCGGTGTTCTGAATATGATCGTAGGCAGTGGCAGCGTCATTGGTCAAGGTATTGCGGAACATGCTGATATTAACGGAATTACCTTCACGGGCTCCAATGCGGTAGGGCAAGCGGTAGGGCAAGCGGCGTTGGCACGCGGGGCTAAGTATCAGCTAGAGATGGGCGGGAAAAATCCGATCCTAATTGCCGCAGATGCAGACATTGATCTTGCGGTTGAAGCGACAATTAGCGGGGGTCTTCGTTCTACTGGTCAGAAGTGCACTGCGACAAGCCGAGTTATCGTAGTGAGGGATGTTTATGAGGAGTTCAAGTCGAAGCTGCTCCAGAAGGTGACTGAATTGAAGGTTGGAGATGGGATGGATGGACAGACATGGTTAGGTCCATGTGCGAATGAAAAACAAATGGAAACCGTTCTATCTTACATTAGTAAGGGTGTAGAAGAAGGGGCAGTATTGCTGTATGGCGGCACAAGACCAACTGAGGGCGCATTATCCGATGGCTTCTATGTCACGCCAGCGATTTTTGATAAAGTGACTTCAAAAATGTCGATTGCTCAAGATGAAATTTTCGGACCTGTGCTTACATTAATTGAAGTGAATGACATTCAAGAAGCGATAGAGCTTGCGAACGATACGGACTATGGTCTTAGCGCTTCAATTTATACCCGTAATATCGGAAACGCTTTGCAGTTCGTTCAAGATATGGAAGCAGGTCTCATCCGTATTAATGCAGAAACAGCCGGTGTTGAGCTTCAAGCACCGTTCGGCGGTATGAAACAGTCCAGTTCGCATTCAAGGGAGCAAGGCCAAGCTGCTATTGAATTCTATACTTCAATCAAAACCGTATTCATTAAGCCTTAACGACAACACAAGGGATGGGTGGTGTACGTATGAATGAAGGTTTCGAAACGATTATGGGTAAGGATACCGATTCTTATTTTGACATCTATACGCATGCTCCGGGACCAAGCGGCTCATTGCCGCTTACCCCGGATATGCTTCGTTATTCACCAAGCGGTGATATATTCGGGTTAACACAGAACGTTGGCATGGGATGGGATCCGAAGAAGCTTTTAGGAAAGCAAATACTCATTCTTGGAACCCAAGGTGGCATTCGAGATGAGGACGGCCGCCCGATCGCTCTTGGCTATCATACGGGGCATTGGGAAGTTGGAATCATGATGAAAGCCGCAGCGGAGGAAATCGCAGGTCTCGGTGGCGTGCCCTTCGCGGGATTCGTTAGCGATCCTTGTGATGGCCGTTCGCAAGGGACGACGGGGATGTTCGATTCACTGCCGTTCCGTAATGATGCGGCTATGGTATTAAGACGTCTTATTCGTTCCTTGCCGCAACGCTCGGCCGTATTGGGAGTAGGCACTTGTGACAAAGGATTGCCATCCATGATGTTGGCCCTGGCAGGGATGGACAAACTTCCTGGCGTAATTGTTCCAGGCGGCGTTACGCTTCCACCGACCCAAGGCGAGGATGCAGGCAAGGTCCAAACGATTGGCGCTAGGTATACGAATGGTGAACTCTCGCTTGAGGAAGCGGCTGACCTCGGTTGCCGCGCATGCGCGACACCTGGTGGAGGCTGTCAGTTCTTAGGTACAGCGGGAACGGCACAGGTTATAGCGGAGGCTCTTGGTATGACCGTTCCCCATGCGGCACTAGCACCGTCAGGACAGCCGGTGTGGGAGGAAATGGCACGGCAATCTGCGAGAGCTGCTCTCAAAATGGCGGAGAGCGGACTGACGACAGGCCAGATTGTAACAGATCATGCCATTCGTAATGCGATGGCCGTTCATGCAGCCTTCGGCGGATCTACAAATCTGCTGCTCCATATTCCTGCAATCGCACATGCGGCGGGGCTCTCCTTGCCAACTGTCGCTGATTGGGCAGAAGTCAACCGTAGTGTCCCGCGATTAGTTAGCGTTCTTCCTAATGGACCAGAACATCACCCGACAGTAAGAGCTTTCCTTGCCGGTGGTGTGCCTGAGGTTATGCTGCATATGCGTAAACTTGGCGTACTGGAAGAGAAGTCGCTTACGGTAACAGGCAATACGATTGGGGAAACGTTGGATTGGTGGGAATCGTCAGAACGCCGCCACCGCATGCGCCGACATTTGCTGGAGAACGAGGGGGTTGATCCTGATCGCGTCATCTTCAGCCCGGAACGCGCCAAACAAGCGGGGCTGCACTCGACTGTGACCTTCCCGACTGGAAACATTTGCCTCGAGGGCTCTGTTATTAAATCGACTGCAATTGATCCTTCGATGGTTGACAGTGATGGGGTCTATCGCCACGTCGGCAGGGCGAAAGTGTTCACGACGGAACGTGCGGCAATCCATGCGATAAAAAACAAAGGCATCGTTGCCGGGGATATTATGGTACTCATTGGACGCGGCCCATCGGGTACGGGGATGGAAGAGACTTATCAGCTGACTTCAGCGCTTAAGCATCTGCCCTTCGGCAAGGAAGTATCACTGCTTACGGACGCACGCTTCTCGGGCGTGTCAACAGGTGCTTGTATAGGTCATATTGGACCCGAGGCCCTTGCTGGCGGACCCGTTGGCCAGCTTCGCAATGGCGATTGGATTGACATCCGTATCGACCTCCGTCAATTAGAGGGACATGTCGAAATGGTAGGCAGCGGTGAGGTGCCGGAGGATCCGGAAGTGGGAGCGAAGGTATTGGCTTCTAGAAAACCTCATCCCGATCTTGGGAAAGACCCTGATCTTCCTGAAGACACTCGGCTATGGGCTGCACTGCAAGCAGCGAGCGGCGGCACATGGCGGGGATGTGTCTATGACGTAGACAGAATCGTCAAACTGCTGGAAGCGGGTATGAACACGGCAGAAGGCCAGGAAATAATGAACAGTTAAACCAGATTTAAAGTAGAGTGGGGAACATGATTAGCAATCCCATACTGCGAGGATTTCATCTTGATCCATCTATCTTGCGTGTAGGGGAAGACTATTATATTGCAACTTCGACATTTGAATGGTTCCCGGGAGTACGTCTTCACCACTTCAAGGATTTGGTGAATTGGCGTCCGCTCACCTCCATATTGACACGTACTTCACAATTGAATATGGAAGGCAGCATCAATTCCGGTGGGGCATGGGCGCCATGTTTAAGCCATCATGACGGCATTTTCTATCTTATTTATACAGATGTAAAAAGTCGCACGGGAGCCTTCAAGGATACTCATAATTATATGGTGACGGCGGACGATAGAATGGGGCCTTAGTGAGTATGATCTGGGATCATAGGAAAGGGACAAACTCTTTCGCTGGCACTATTCTTCAGGAATACTCGAAGGAAAAGAAGAAACTTATTGGTCCTAAGAAAAATATTTTTCTAGGCACACAGCTGAGATTAACCGAAGGGTCGCATTTATATAAACGAAATGGATACTATTACTTGCTGACAGCTGAAGGTGGAACGCAATATGAACACGCTGTCATGATGGCGCGTTCTCGGCATATCGAAGGTCCTTATGAAGTCGATCCCGCGAATCTGTCACTGGACGGATGATGATTGGATAACTGTTGATGGAGGAGCCAATTCGCCGCAATATGTGTTGCAAGCACCTCAATTGCCATCACATCCATTCCCCACTGAACCGAGCCTCGACCACTTTGATAGAGCACAGCTTGGACTGCAATGGAACACCCTTCGCATCCCTGCAAGTCCGGATTGGCTATCCTTAAAGGAAAGACCAGGATTCTTGCGGCTTCGTGGCCAGGAGTCCATAACGAGGAGACAACTCGGCGAGTGAAAATCTCTGCCTTTTTTCCCGGCATCATCGGCAAATTGCTTAATCAAGTATGAGTCACATTCTCCTCTTCTAATGCTTCAAAAGCCATCTAGCACGCTCTGGTACGAAGAACTGATGTTCATCCCTATCATGCCAGCCGCACCGACTGGATGATAGGGGTTAGGATTCTGTATCCTTTACAACTATGTCAGAACAAGGTTTCTGTGGATTGTGATAGTTCACATCCCAAGATAATATGTTCCCGCATACCGTTCACGTAGAATCGGTAGCTTTGTTGGTGAGGAATGGTACAGATAGCTAAGGTTGCAGTGGTGGAGCGGGTTTGGAGAGTAGTACAGATGAAATGAAAAAGTAAAACAGAGGGTTAAAAATAGTAGAGTTGACTGATTGTTGACGAAATTAATAGATTAATATGGAGATCCCTGATTCTTGAGTCGAGTTCAATTATTAGGAAGGACAGGGGTTTGACTCCCCTCGGAAAATCGACCCCTTGTCCATACAAAACCACAACGTTTAATGCCGAACAAGGTATTCGATGCGCTACAATCCGAAATAAGCTTTTGTCATTTTTTTTAAAATACCGTCAGATGCGTTTCAAGGCGCTTTTGACGGTATTTCGCTTATATCGCTCACTATCCTTGCACAACTTAGCTGCATTTATTGATACTGTCGACTTCTTGGCGGACTCTCTAAACATAAGCAAAATTTTAGTTTTATTTTCAATTTGGTTCTCAAGGAAATGTAGAAATTCAGGATTTGTGGTAAGTTGATTGCGCTTATCATCATTTATATTTATTGCCAAGAAAATTCCTTTTTCATAGTGGTATCTGCTAATGAATTGATCAATCTTTAAGAGATCATTCTGCATTTCTTCTCGTGTAACCTTGGGGTTTGCTTTTACTTCGATAATCAAATCTTGATGATCAAATGTACCAGGCTCATGAATCAAAAAATCGGGGTAATATATTGCATCGGTGCTTTGAATACTAAACAGTTGTTCGATTTCCTTTCCAACTTGAGATTTCCGCAATTCTGCTTGAAGAATGACTTTTTCGGTGAGGTTATTTTGCTCCATAATCTTTCGAAATTGATGATATAGTTCATAACAAAAAACACGCTCATGATACCGCGTCAAATAAGGCATCAATTGTTCCCGCCTCGGATCCTCATCACCAATACCATGAGCATTCAGCATAGATATAACCCAATCTTGAGAACCATAGTAAACTTCGTTTACATTATTAATGGCTTTTCGAAGAAATTCTATATAGTCAGGTATGTTCATTTTTGTCTATAGCTCCTTTCCATTTATGTTATTAAGTTATAAAATCTTATTAGGAAAATTCTTCAAGTGACTCTGGATTTCCTTTTCATAGCACTTAGAAAAATAAATTGGGTGGTGGGCTTAAATGAATGGGAAACCAACTTCTATAATGTTCAACCATCCTGGGGGAGAGAGAGTACTTAATTCCTCTGAACTTGTGAACAAAATTACTTTGTGGAATTCAGGAATACATTCGAGAAAATATGTAGAAGCAGAGGGAGAATACTTATCTTCTTTGAGTGCTACACCGGTGAAAGCCATGTTAGGATTTTGGACAGAATGGGAAGCACCCTCATCATTTAAGATAACCAATAATACCATTTCGGGATTCCCACATTATATACATACTCCTCTGAAACCGGTTAATCCTAACTCATACCAATTATTAAACACTGACCCTTGTGTTTTCGGTGATTACTTTTTATATTCAAATTGTCAACAATACACTTGTCAGGGCAAGCAAGCGACAGTCCTGCAAAACCTAGATCCTGGCGATGTAATATTCTTTGGCTCCTACGTATATGGACATTTTGTGGCAGATACAGTTTTGGTAATACAAAATGTAGTATCTTTTAATAGAAGGCAGGTAAAAAGTAAGTCTATTCATCAGGTGCCATTATGGTACTATGATCTTACATTAAATTTTCTGGCGTTAACTCACAAATTGTACATTGGTGCTACAAGTAGTCAACCTATTAGTGGAATGTTTAGTTTTTTTCCCTCCGCAGCTGTAAGTCAAAAGCCGAATGGATTTTCCCGACCTATTGTACTTGATCAATACAATAAAGGACGATTTAGGGGATTCAAATATAAAGGATTAGATGACCCACAAATTTTATGGAATCAGGTTGTTCAAGAGACTCTTTCGGCAGGATTGATGCTAGGGGTAAAAGCTGAGGCGCCCTGAGGGTTTAGGCTACCTCCTCGAACATTTGAAAAATACATGATTTTATGGGGAAGTGGTGAAAATGGGAAGCTTGTTTGTTATTGGTAATGGCTTTGACCTAGCTCATGGTTTGAAAACATCGTACGAGGACTTTCATCAATATCTTATAGATACTAACCCTGATGCACCATTCGATGAATTTGTGATGCCAGAATCCAGTACAGCGCCTGATGGTGGTTTAATTTACGACGATGATATTGTTGTAAGTTTCCTCAGTACAATTATTACTAATGCTGAGCCAAAAGGTGAGAGATGGAGTGATCTCGAAACATCAATTGGCTTTTTAGATTTAGACGAATATTTTGATGGTTGGAGCGCGGGTGAGGACGATAATCCTTATCACGAAGTTTATAGGAATCAGGACTTAGCTGATAACCTTGTTGGAGCGGTTTTTAAAATAACGGACTATTTTTCGGATTGGATCGACACAATTGAGATCATGGATATACTTCCAAAACCTTACTTCGAGGAATTGATAGATAAAGAAAATGATTTTTTCTTAACTTTTAACTATACAAAGACATTAGAAGGATTGTACGAAGCGATAAACGTTTGTCATATTCACGGGGAACAAGGCGGAGAATTATTGTTTGGGCATGGGAACGATAAAGATTATTACGATGAAAATATGAGTCGAAATGTTGGTTCCGAGGATTCGCTACAAAACATGCAACGCCGATTGCGAAAGAACACGGCTGATGCAATTAGAAATAATCAACGCTTTTTTAGTAACATATCAAAATCAGTGGATAAAATCTACTCATACGGGTTTTCTTTTTCAGATGTTGACAAAGTATATATTCAGGATATATGTCGAAACATGCCTGCTGCTAATGTTATTTGGTATTTGAATGACTATGATAGTTTCGCACAGCGTAAGGAATATGAAAAGGTAATAAGATCTTGTGGGTTTAATGGGGAATTTGATACTTATCATATTTCGTAAAATGGACGTGGTGTTACCCAGCGGGTCTAGGCCACTTTTCCAAACATCCTGAGCATCAAAGGCTACGGATGGTGGATTTGCTAATCCATGTTTCGGAAAAATGAACCCTTGTCCATACAAATCCACTACGATTAATGTCGGACAGGGGTAGCTTGAAAAAATGAGGTGATTCTTTAAGATAAACGAAAGGAACTGGTAATTATCTGGGATGGAGTTTTGCTTTTAGTTATGGTCGTAGGCTTCTTTTGTTTGGGACTTTTATTAAGAACTATTTACCGACTTATATGAACGAAAAAGGCAAAAATTTAGCAACCAAAGAGGATATTGGTGACATTACCCAAAAGACCGAAGAGGTAAAGAATGTTTTTCAGAAGCAATTTGCAGACTTCTACGCGGAGTTGAAGTTTAAAAACGACTTTTATTATAAGCAGTATTCACAGCTCTACGCAAAACTATATGCTATCGTAGCCCAGTCAGAGTATTTCAGATACTTCGCGGGTAAATATCAAGGCTTGATTTCTCCAATGAGTGAGGTCCCCTTCTTTGAAATTACCGGCAAACGTATGGAAATGAGCGCTGATCTTTTTTCTGGCGCTATCTTAAGTCAAAAGACAGAAGAAATAGCGGATTCAGTTACAGAATTTAACAAAAATCAGATTTGTGATTTTATTATAGCAAATGGGGATGTTGCTTCGCAGAAGTTACTTAAGCTTGCCGTCGCTTATCGGTTTGCCCACCGTAACTATTCGGGCTCTGGAAAGAGCTTGGAGGATGAAAAACTTAAAAAAGCATTTGACGATGAAGAGTTTGAATTGATAAAGAAAATTATTCATACAGTAATAATTGACTATAATGCGTTAAGAAGAGATATCAAGTTAGACTATAGCTTGAGTGAACTTGAGACGGGGCTTTTTGATGATCAAATATTCAAATCAAAGTGAAAATATAGACTAAGCCACCTCCCCAAACATCCTAAGCATCACGCGGCGGCGGATTATGGATTTGCCAAGCCACGGTTCGCCTCCATACTATTTTGATTTAGAGGTGAAGTATTTAATGAGTTTATTACGTTAGACTCGGAACTTCCCAAAATAAAATCTGCCATAATTATTATGAGAACAAATGCTCCGTGACAGCATAACGTCAGGAGCATTTGTTATATGTTCTATGTAAAAAGGTTAGGAGTAATATTTTCTTCTGTTTACAGGTCTAAAATAAGGTCATCATAAATGGACTCCCTGGACACATTTTCTTTCAAAAAACACTAAGAATTTAGGATTAACAGTTAACTATAGAATTCTTACAATGCCTCGAGCTCGTTTTCGTATCGATCAATTAAAAAGACCAACCAACTATCTACGACGATTTGACTATCTCGGGTCCAGCAGCATTGCTAATAATTTATCTATTGTAACCGGTAGGAGCAAATGATCAAGCCCAAAACGATGCTCAACCTTTTGAGGATGAGGGTGCTTAGGATACGGCCTTCTCGAATTTTCATCAACATAGCCGAAAACTCGTAACTTAGAGAGATGATCCTCAAGCAATTGAGCAAAAGAATAATTATTTCGTAATGCTGGCATGCCCCATTTTCGACCATTTTCTCCCCAGCCTAGAACAACTTCGTCTGCCTGCTCAATAGCCCACTTAATATAGAACCAGTTAACATCATCAGGCGGGAAATCTGTCGCGGTTGTATTGCTGCCCTTGATAACTGGGCTTGTATTCACGATAAGCAATTTACCATATCCATTATGCTTGGCATATTTCATCAAGAAATCAATCGTATCGTCTCCACAAAGTTCATCCGCCGCGCTAGGATTCATCATTAGAGCTGCCAGAGTTGTTCGATTAGGCGCCCAAATGCGCCGAAGAAAGTAGCGTCTATTCACCTCAAATGCTCTCCTCGCACTTAGATCGGGATTCTGTGGATCTAAGTTAGCAGGATAATTAGGGTGAAAAACTGCTGAGCCTAAGTAGGTGACATGATCAGGTGCAAGCAATGAGGAGGGAACCATAATTTCTTCCACCTCATTAAATGTCCAACCGTTCTCAGCGATCCAATCTAGTAGTTTGTTTCTAAAATCATGTTCAGTATCATTAGGCTGAAGTTCTACTATCCCTGAGAGCAGCGAACGCATATAAATACTCCTCCAACTCAAATAAATGTAATACCATGCCATCAGTTTATAATCATTAATCGATTATATCAGAATTTTATGAAATTCGTATTTTGTGCATTAATTTTTCATATCAGGGAGAGAGAATGATAAAGAGAACATTTTGGTCGTACAGATGTGGAAGGACTTAGCTTCGTACTAGGTCTAGGTGGTGATAAACTTTATCCACAATCACCTTAAACGACTCGAATAGAACACAATACGAACAACAAAAACCCAGTAAAGTGAAGGGTTCGGCGGACTATAACAGATTCAAACGGAGCCGCGGCGCAATCCGCATACCGTTCACGTAGAATCGGTGGCTTTGTTGGTGAGAGGTAATACAGATCGCTAAGAGTGCAATGGTGGAGCGAGTTTGGGGAGTTATACGGGTATCTCAAAAGAAGAAACCGACGTGGATTATGATGCAATCGTAGTCGATATGACAACGACACCTTATACGACCTTTTTTGATCGAGTTGATGAATCATCGCATAGAATAGTATTAATGGAAGATTTGGATGGGACTAATGAATTTGGTCAAACAGGTCACCCACTGCCCGATTTTGTGGGATGAGTGGTTCATTTGCTTATTCTTACCAAAGAGAAGATATTGAAATTCCGTTTCGATTACAGAAGCAGGGTTTTTATGGGTGATACCTATAAGTGAAGTCGTTGAAATATTGGAGAAGGAATTCTTCGGTAATTAATGGGGTCGAGCAGATTGCTGCTCGACTCTTTGCTTTTTAATTGGGGTTAAGTTTTTATAGGGATAGGGCTACCACCCTAAAGGAGGAGGAAATTAGTCATATTTTGGCGAATATTTACAGGCGGATATCATACTTGTTGGAGGTAGTTTATGGCTAAGAAAGAACGTTGCTTCTGTGGAAGCGGGAAGGCTTCGAAAAATTGTCATCGGGTCGCTTCTGACAGTCGTGCGGCACATCTATTCGAACTCTATGATCAAGTTGAAACTACAGTTAGAACATACTTTAAGCATACTGATAATTCCCACCAGTGTTTCTCGGGATGTAATAATTGTTGTAGCGATTTCTTTACTGTCTCAGAGGTTGAACTTGAGATAATCATGGATGAGATTCATACTACGTGGACTGAGCAGGAAATTATTAACCTATATAAAAAAGTGATGGATAATGTCCGGGCTTTTCAATCGGAACATCCAGATTTAGATAATGCAATCCAGACCCAACTTGATTATGAAGGCGACTTAAGTAAGTTCAAGTCATTTAAGGGTGGTAAAACTAGAACAAGCTTCCCATGCCCGCTTCTAGATCAGGAAAGTGGAAAATGTTCGGTCTATAATAAACGCCCTATGGTTTGTAGAACGCATGGAACTACTCATTTTAAGTTAGATGAGAAGCTGAATTCTATAGAGAGCACAGTATGTGAATATATCCCGAGTCGATTAAAAAATAATGATACTACACCAGATGCGACTGACTTACAGACAAATTACGAGGAAATAGTCAACGTCACAACTAAGCAGGGTTCGCTTTATATTAGGAAAATGCCCCTATTTTACGGTATTTATACTTTTGCTTCGATGCAGCGATTTAATCCTACAAAGCCAACGGTTATAAACCGACACAATCTAGATATGTCGATCCAAGAAAGCAATTCGATGCAGCTTAAAAAGGCAGCGGCTATGAAGAAGTAATTTACAAGGGAGTTACTGTATGGGGCATGGAAAGATTATCTTCATAAACAGAAATCGGATCAATAATTATATGAAGCTGAATAAAGATGAGTGGGATTATTACTTCGACCTCAAAAAATTAAGGGTTAGAGTTAGTGATTTCGATTTAAAGGGTAAATCAGTAAGTTCTTATTTCCATGCAGGTAATTGTCATGCTTTTAAAGATCCCTCGAAGGGGTGCTCATTATTTCTTCAAGGTCTAGAAGAGCTAGAAAAGCACAAGCCTACTGATAAGTCTAATCCTAAGCATTGTCCATATGTTGATCAGCTAATGAAGGAAGAACCGGATCGTATGTTTCCGATTAATCTATACAAATTTTATTTTCATAGGTATTGATCTATTTGTTTGAAGGAGCAGGGCGTAACAATTTAGATTGCTGCTAGGATAAAGCGTAATCGGTGACTCACAGAGTTATTAGATCCACAAGCCACCAATAGTTTTAAGGTTCAGCGGAATGAATAATTGACAGATTACAGTCGCGTACTTAAGCCTTGTCGTTGCTGTTGACGTCTTTTACAGAATAATCCACGTTCTTTTGGCCGGGTGCGCTGGGCGCTTGATGGATTTCACGAACTTGACGGTACGCTACATACAATTCGCAGTATCTTATCAGCTCGTCCACTGTATTATTATGAACTTGCTGAATAGTATCTACGTTATCTATGAACCACTGGATGATATCATGAAGAATATTCATTAGGGTTTCTCTCCTTTCCTGGGGCGATCTAATATAGAACCTGAAACATGAATGATAGGGATTTAACCCCCTCACCATCCAAAGGACAGATGAGGATATTTTGAGTACCGAAACTAGCGAATAATTTTTAATCGTTCTCTCAGCTGGGCAAACAACTTCGTTTTCCTCTTATTTATTGCTTTCTGTGACAGCCCAATGTCATCAGCAATTTCCCGCTCGGATTTGCCGATACCGAAGAGGTTCATGATCCTGCGGTTGTCCGGGTCCAATTCCTCCAGGGCCGTGAACAATTCTTCGAGCAGGAGCTTGTCCGCTACTAGCTCAACGATATCGACTGCATCGGCTGCTTCAAAGCCATCTTCAGTAAACTTCTCCAATGAAAGGACACTACTTGTCCGCTCTAGTGGCGGGAGTCCTTTTCCCGCACGTTCTAAGTCGCATACACGGCAGCTTTTGGTGCAACGATTGCCCTTATCATCTAGGCAGCGCATCTCTCGTTCCTTGCGTTTATGCTCTGCCCAAGCCGGACGTTTGTAAGCACGGTAGACTTCTTCAGAAGCAGGGACTAGCTGGCCTTCGATTTCGATGTAACGTTGAATGTTTGTCTGCTGATTGTCATTGCTTTTCATTTGATTTCCTCCTGGAATTTGCTGAGACTTCAGCGGCGGAGGAAACAAAAGAAGGGTCTGCATCCGATGGACACAGACCCTGTTTCGCCGAAAATGGGCGCACGAAACTAAGGTGGTGGCACATCGGAGCTTCGGAAACGGTCTTTATCACCGATCACGAAACTTCTATGTAACCTCCACCGCCTCATGGCCATCTCAGCGATGTGATATATTTCCAGAGCCATATAATCCGCGGCTCCTACGGACAGGTTTCCCTTGCCTTTGTGAGGTTCTGGGGTTCTGAGATTATGGCAATATCAGTTGCCCTAAGGCATTGATATTCTCGTAGTTTTCAGGTCAATTGCGGACCATTTATATCAACCAGGAATTAACCGGGTGATTATCCTTTTAACATGTGGTCTTGTACAAATGAAAAGCTGTAGGCTTAATGCATTTGATAGGCGCCATATTAGTTAGTCTTGTAAAGTTGTAGGCGTCTTGTATAATTGAGTGTGATTAAGTATGAATAAATTGAACTGAATCAAGTTCAGTGTGAGCTCAAGCTTGCTTGTCGAATGCTACAGTTCGTGTCCTCCCTTACAAGCTAAGTATAGAAAATTAGGTTTCTATCTTCGTCGACTGGGGTTTGGACATTATTCGGACAGACTCGGACATTACTCCGACAATTTGGACAAGCATATTCAACGGATATGAGAGGGATGCTAGATTGAGATATACGGATTTTTTCTCAAAATTTTATATAAGTAGAAACTCTTGTGGCATTATTGGGCATAAATCCAAAGAAAAGATACCGGAATACTTCATGAAAGCTGCACTGCTTGAGGATAGCTATGAACACTTACCAACATCGAGTAGTACTTACGGTAAATGGTTTGATGGTACACGGAACCCAGAAAATGGACTTTGGGGCATAATTGTCTCCCGCTTTAACGAAGATGGTTTTATTGATAAAATTTCAAAGGACCTGAACGATAGCGTACTACGTAATGTCATGATCAGCTTCAAGATTGAATTGCGAGAAGGTGAAGACCCAGATAAACGTCTCTTTGCCTATGCTTTAGCTAAACAGTTTTATGCGATTGCCCAGGGTAACGGTAATGCTGATGATGTAGCCGAGCATTTTTACAAGCCAGACGCCCATATAATTTCTTTCCCCGATTATGCAAATAGAACAAAATCAAAGTATGAAAAAACAGAAACGCCCTTCTCGGATGGAGAAGAGCGTTTATTAGAAGATGTTTATGTTTGTAATATATTAAGCAGTCGACTTACAGCCACGAGGAATAGACACAGTAGAACTCAAGAAAAAACTATCCTGAACGCGAATCTTGACTTGATTTCAGAGTACTCAAAGAAAGTCATTCTTGTTGCAAACGGAGGAATGGGTAAATCGATGATGCTTCAGCATCTATTCCTCGAATCCATCCATAAGCATCTGCAAACAGGTCTGCTTCCTATCATGATCGAACTTCGTGACTTCAGTGAAAACAACGATCTATTTAACGATTATATTGTAAAGACGGCCGGGACATTTGATAGAACTTTGACTAGTAAAAAGGTAGAAGAACTGATGTCATCTGGTAAATTCCAAATCCTGATGGATGGTGCCGATGAGATTGACCCTTCGGATGTGAATGCCTTTCAACGACAAATTTCTGAACTTGCTGATAGATATCCTTATAACCAGTATGTAGTGGCATCGAGAGAGTGTGACATAATAAAGGCTGTCAAGGGATTCTCTAAACTACACCTTCGCCCGTTTAACAGAGAACAGTCGTCTACCTTAATTAATAATTTTTTTGCGGATTCTGAAGACGAGACCATAAGGAATGAGATCACAAATTACATAGAGGGTGAATACCTCCAAAAGCATAAGGTTTTTGCATCGAATCCAATGCTGTTGACTTTCGTCATCATGAAATATCCGATTGTAGATCCCATTCGAGGAAAAAAGAGATTATTCTACAGAGCTGTGTATGACGCGATTGTATATGGACACGATGAGGAGAAAAAAGGTTATTCACGAGTATTTAGGAGTGCACAAAATGCCGAGGAGTTCACAAAGGTATTCAGGGAGTTTTGTGCCACGACATACATAAAGAATGAAGCGGAGTTCGACCTCGATACATTCGATGAGTACTTTAATAATCTGGTTACTAAATATACACTTGAAAACCCAAAAATCATGACGAGTAAGAATTTCATCCATGATGCTTGCGCAACGGCCTGTATGATGTATGAAGAGGATATAAAGCTTTTGTACATTGACCCTGGTTTTCAGGAGTACCTATTTGCTCAGCACTATTTTTCAGCTGCTCCTGAAGAATTGGAAACCCTTGGACGTACTCTTTGGGATGTGTCCGTAACTGATTTTGATGGATATGATGCATTTGAAATGCTAAACGAGTTTTCATCGGAAAAGTTTGAAAGGTATTTTCTTAAACCATTCCTACATAATATTTTCAATGGTAAATCTGAAATTGTAGAATTTGTATCTTTCCTGCGATATGGGTATAAAGAGTTCGAATACCAGGTGATTGACACTGATATGGTTGCCGTACATGCATCAAAAAATAGCGCTGAGTGGATTCCGTTGAAACCCATTATCACAGAACCATCAAGTATAATTTTTTCAATACTGCTACGGCAGCTGGATATTTCCGGCTTTTTGTGTTTGGCTGTCCTTGAATATGCACTTGACTATCCAGAATTTATGACGTCAGGGGTATTTGGAGAGCACTATTTCGACTCGCTTGATGGGAAAAAGAAAATCATTCCTCGTAGATTGCTGCGGCAGGATACAAACGATTTGCAAGTATATGAGAGAACGCATGCGGTGGAGAATTATGTTCGTGATGATGATCAGCATCTCGTATGCTTTGGATACGAATATAAAGTTGACTTTGATAAATTACTTGAAGCACCGGAAACCTACAGCGCTTTAATCAATATCTTAAAAACGCCGGAAGAAGATGTTTGGAAAGCTTACTGCAAAGTAAAAGGATATTATGAAGAGCTAATTAAAAAATATGGTACTGATTCCTAGGGAGGGAGCTTATTGGTCATGATAAATAATAGACTAAATGACACAGAACGGTGGTTAAGCCTTGAGGAAATATCAAAGCACGTGGGCTGTAGCAAGGATACCATTAGGGCATGGATTAAAAAGGATACAATTCCCTTCCACAAAGTAGGAAGACAGTATAAATTCAGGATTACAGAAGTTGACTCTTGGATTGAGAGCGGCGCCAGCGCTGACGTAGATAAGAAAAATATATTGGAGGGTACAAATCATGAATGATATGAAAAAAGAGAAAGAGCGCGAAGAATTACACCGCGCCATTTGGGCAATCGCAGATGATCTGCGTGGTGCAGTAGACGGATGGGACTTTAAGAATTATGTGCTTGGGACTATGTTCTACCGATATATTTCGGAAAATCTGACCGCATATATCAACGAAGGCGAGATTGAGGCAGGAAACACCGACTTTGATTATGCAAGATTGACAGATAAAGATGCCGAAGAAGCGCGTGCTGACTTGGTGCAGGAAAAGGGGTTCTTTATATTACCAAGCGAACTCTTCTGCAATGTCAGAGCTAAGGCGATGCTTGATGACAATCTGAATGAAACACTAGAGCGTGTATTCAATAACATTGAAGAGTCTGCAAAGGGCAGAGCATCTGAAAATAGTTTTGCTGGTCTTTTTGATGACTTCGATGTCAATAGCAACAAGCTCGGCAGCACTGTTGCAAAGAGAAATGAAAGACTTACAAAACTTCTCGATGGTATCGCAGCGATGAATCTCGGTTCTGTCAAGGACCACGATTTTGATGCTTTTGGAGATGCTTATGAATACTTAATGACCATGTACGCATCCAATGCAGGTAAATCTGGCGGCGAATTTTTTACTCCAGCGGACGTCTCAGAACTGCTCACACGCCTTGGCACGGTTGGCAAGAAAACCATCAATAAGGTATATGATCCGGCTTGCGGATCTGGTTCGCTGCTTCTCAAGGCTGTGAAACTCCTCGGTAAGGGTGCCGTTACCACCGGCTTCTATGGTCAGGAGATTAATATTACCACCTACAACCTTTGCCGTATCAATATGTTCCTGCATGATATTGGATTTGATAAGTTTGATTTAGAGTGCGAGGATACGCTGACCAACCCCCAACACTGGGATGATGAGCCGTTTGAACTGATCGTTTCAAATCCTCCCTATTCCATTAAGTGGGCGGGTGACGAGAACCCTTTGCTTATCAATGACCCCCGCTTTTCTCCTGCTGGAGTTCTGGCACCTAAGAGCAAAGCAGACCTTGCTTTTATTATGCATTCGCTTTCTTGGCTTGCATCGAACGGCACAGCTGCAATTGTTTGTTTCCCTGGTATTATGTATCGTGGTGGTGCAGAACGAAAAATCCGTCAATATTTAGTTGATAACAACTATGTTGACTGCGTCATTCAATTGCCAAGCAACCTGTTCTTTGGTACAACTATTGCCACCTGCATTATGGTAATGAAGAAAAACAAGAACGATAACAAGACCCTGTTTATTGATGCAAGTAACGAATGTATTAAGGTTACCAACAACAATAAATTAACTCCTAATAACATTGAGCGTATTGTAACCACCTTTGCAAACCGTGAAGAAATCAAGCATTTTTCATACCTTGCAAGCTATGACGAAGTAGTCGAAAAAGATTATAGCCTTTCAGTTTCTACCTATGTAGAGGCAGAGGAGAAGCGTGAAAAGGTGGATATTGTAAAGCTGAATGCCGAGATTGAAAGAATCGTGGCACGAGAGGACGAACTGCGTGCAGCCATACGCAACATCATCGAAGAGATTGAGGTGGACGTATGAGCAAGTTTGATGAACTTATCACGGAGTTATGCCCGAACGGGGTGGAGTACCGTAAAATTAAGGAAGTATATACTCGGCTTAAGGGGACACCTATAACCGCCGGAAAAATGAAGGAAATCGAAAATCCAGATGGTGACATAAGAATCTTTGCAGGCGGAAAGACGGTAATAGATGCATTTGAGGAGGACATTTCGCAAGCAAATATTACAAGAGTTCCTGCTGTTTTAGTTCAGTCAAGGGGAGTAATTGACGCTGTTTTTTATGAGCAGCCATTCACGTTTAAAAATGAAATGTGGGCATATACAAACGAGAATAGAACCTCGGTAAAATATTTGTATTATGTTCTCAAAAACAATATTCAGCAGTTTAGAGATGCTGCGTCGGGTATGGGGTCTTTACCACAGATATCATTAAAAGTGACTGAGGAGTTTGTTATTCCCGTTCCCCCTCTGCCAGTTCAGGAGGAAATTGTCCGTATACTGGACAATTTCACGGAGCTTACAGCAGAGCTTACAGCAGAGCTTACAGCAGAGCTTACAGCGAGAAAAACGCAGCTCGAATACTATAGAGAGCAATTAATCCAAATAAAGGAAAAAACTGTAAAACTTAGTGATATTTGTTATATTTACCTCGGACTCACAGCCACGCCCAATTATGTAGACTCAGGCGTGAAGTTTATTTCAGCACAAAATACGTCGAGCGATTTCCTTAATCTTGAAAATGTAAAATATATTTCAGAATCTGATTACGAAAAGGCAACGTCAAATGCTAAACCTCATCGAGGAGATTTGCTATTTACAAGAGTAGGTTCTAACTTAGGGCATCCGGTAATCGTTGATACTGATGAAAAATTGTGTATTTTCGTTAGTTTGGGATTCCTTAGAGTAAAGGATGAAGGTATTGTAATAAACAGGTATCTCAAACATTGGATGAATACTGACTTGTTTTGGGCTCAGGTACGTAAAAATGTTCATGGTGCCGCTAAAGTAAATCTTAATACAGGATGGCTCAAAGAATTCGATATTCCATTGCCATCAATAAATAAACAAATCAAACTTTGTGACCAATTAGATCAATTGGATAAGATTTGCACCGACTTTTCAATTGGATTGCCTGACGAAATTGAGGCAAGGAAAAAACAATATGAATACTATCGAGATAAACTTTTGACCTTTAAAGAACTTTCATAATAAGGAGGTGAACGTATGCCTTATTTTAATATTGTAGCCGAGACATCGGAAAACACCGTTGTTACAGAATATACACCAGAAAAGGCACGCTCTGATAGTTACCAGAGTGAAGAGGCGTTAGAAAAAGAGTTTGTTCGCCTACTTTGCGAGCAAGGCTATGAATATCTGCAAATCCATACAGAGGCGGACTTGATTGCCAACCTCCGCAAAAAGTTGGAGGAGCTGAATAACTACCAATTCTCCGATACCGAATGGGAGCGGTTCTTTGCCGACTGTATTGCTAATAAAAACGACGGTATTGTAGATAAAGCTCGAAAAATCCAGGATGACTACGTTCAGGTTTTGATACGAGATGACGCTCTCTCAAAGAACATCATGTTGATTGATAAGAAAAATATACATAACAACAGGCTCCAGGTTATCAATCAATATATCATTGGCAAGGAAGAGGGCGCAAAATATGACAATCGCTATGATGTGACCATTCTTGTAAACGGAATCCCATTGGTTCATATCGAGATAAAACGCAGAGGCGTTGCCATTCGTGAAGCCTTCAATCAAATAAATCGCTATCAGCGTGATTCATTCTGGGCAGGGTGCGCTCTCTTTGAGTATGTGCAAATCTTTGTCATCTCCAACGGAACGAACACCAAGTATTACTCTAATAGTACACGCTTCAATGCCATTAAGGATGCGAATTCCGGTAAAGCAAAAAAGGGTAAGACCAGTAATAGCTTTGAGTTCACCTCTTTTTGGTCTGATGCAAAAAACAAAGTCATTTCTGATTTAATCGACTTTACAAAGACCTTTTTTACCAAGCACACTATCATAAATATTTTGACAAAGTTTTGCGTTTTTACCGCTGAGAACATGTTGATGGTGATGCGTCCATATCAAATTACAGCCACTGAGCGAATTCTCAATCGAATTGATATAGCTCATAACTATAAGAAATACGGTGACATCGCTGGTGGTGGTTATATTTGGCATACTACTGGTTCGGGAAAAACCCTAACTTCATTCAAGACGGCAAGACTTGCCTCCCAACTACCATACATTGATAAGGTACTGTTCGTGGTTGACCGCAAGGACCTCGACTATCAGACAATGAAGGAATATGACCGCTTTGAGAAAGGGGCTGCCAACAGCAATACTTCTACAGCTATTCTACAAAAGCAGTTGGCGAGTACAAAAACACATATTATCATTACTACAATTCAAAAACTATCCACCTTTATCAAGAAAAACAAAGAGCATCCTGTATATAACAAGCAAGTCGTCATTATCTTTGATGAATGCCATCGCAGTCAGTTCGGAGATATGCATAACGCAATCGTGAAAAGCTTTAAAAAGTATTATATGTTTGGGTTTACCGGAACGCCAATCTTTCCCGTCAATTCGGGTTCGTTCAAAAACGGAAAGCTTTTGACTACTGAGCAGACCTTTGGAGATAAACTCCACACATATACCATTGTGAACGCAATCAATGATAAGAATGTTTTGCCGTTCCGCGTGGACTATGTTAAAACAATGGATACTGATCGAGATATCGATGACGAGCAGGTTTGGGACATTGATCGCGACAAGGCATTTATGGCACCACAGCGCATTTCTCTTGTCACTAAATACATTTTGGATCACTTTGATAAAAAGACTTACCGCGGAGACAAATCCTACATATTTAGTCAACTGACAAACATTTCTGATGTTGCGTCTGCCAAGAGAGGTGCTGTCGAAGAGATAAAGCAAAAGCAACGCATTAGCGGATTCAATTCAATATTTGCAGTTGCTTCTGTTCCGATGGCAAAGTTGTACTATGATGAGTTTCGCAAACAGATGGGCGCAGACCCAACCAAGCAGCTGAAGATTGCTGTTATCTACAGCTATGCCCCAAATGAAGATGAAGCCGATGGCATTATTGATGAGGAGAATCCGGAGGATACTTCTGCTCTAGACAAGAGTTCGCGTGATTTCCTAGAAGAAGCAATTCTTGACTATAACACGATGTTCCATACGGCATATGACACTTCTTCGGACAAGTTCCAGAATTATTACAAGGATGTATCCCTTCGCATGAAGAATAAGGAACTCGACCTCTTGATTGTGGTCAATATGTACCTAACAGGTTTTGATGCAACAACCCTAAACACACTCTGGGTGGATAAGAACCTCAAGATGCACGGACTGATCCAAGCCTTCAGCCGCACAAATCGCATCTTGAACAGTATTAAGACATTTGGAAATATTGTCTGTTTCCGTAGCCTGCAAAAACGCGTAGATAGTGCCATCTCTTGGTTTGGAGATGAAAATGCAGGTGGTATCGTCCTGTTGCGTAGCTTTAAAGACTACTACGAGGGATATATCTCTGATGATAAGCAAATGCCTGGCTATGTTAATATGATTGAGGACCTTTCCGCTAAGTTCCCAATATCTGAGTCGCAGATTATCGGTGAGCAAAACCAGAAAGACTTTATCTCTTTATTCGGTGCAATTTTGCGCATGCGAAATCTACTCTCTTCCTTCGATGAATTTGCTGGAAAAGAGATTATTACCGAGCGAGATCTGCAGGATTATCTTGGTAGATATCAGGATTTGAGAGACGAGTGGAAGCGAAAACGCGAAAACGGCGAAAGCACCGATATTGTTGACGATATCGTGTTTGAGGTTGAACTGATTAAGCAAATTGAAATTAACATCGACTATATCCTCATGTTGGTGAAGAAGTATCATGATACGCATGGCGAAGACAAGGAAGTTCTAATCACTATAAAGAAAGCCATCGATGCAAGTCCGGAACTACGTAGTAAAAAACAATTGATTGAAACGTTTATTGCAGGAATCAATGATGTGGACGATGTTCTGATTGAATGGAATGGTTTTGTTGCCCAGCAGCGGGAGCAGGATCTTGTTGCACTCATTCAGGATGAGAAATTGAAACCAGAAGAAACTCGCATTTTCTTAGAAAACTCCTTCCGAGAAGGCGAGATAAAGACAGTAGGCACCGATATTGACAAAATCATGCCGCCGGTGAGCCGTTTTGGTGGTGGAAACCGTACATTGAAAAAGCAAACGGTAATTGATAAGTTAAAAACCTTCTTCGAGAAATATTTCGGAGTCGGTGGATCTGCTAAATTTACAAAGTAATGCAACATCGGAGGCAAACCGAGGAGACTTCTATTAAGGGGGCATCATATTGCCAAACGAACTCCAATCTTTATCAGTACTTTTTCAAAATAGATTATTCCGCATACCCGACTACCAGCGCGGGTATGCCTGGAAGCATGAACAACTTGTTGATTTTTGGGAAGATCTACTGAACCTCCATGAGGATAGGTATCATTATACCGGCCTGCTTTCTCTTAAGGCGGTCAGCCGCAAAGAAACGCGCTTGTGGCATGAGGATGAATGGTTGCTTGATATCGGGTATAAGCCTTTCCATGTTGTTGATGGGCAGCAACGTCTGACTACGTTTTCTATACTTATGTATGAAATAACCGCTTTTGTTAAGAGTGTCCCGGATAACAAGGATAAACAGGATGATGAGATATTCCTTGGGTACGAATCACTTAAGGATATTAAGGCGAAATATGTATTTCGCAAGCGTCCTCCCCAGAATATTGTAACAACATATCTATTTGGATACGAAACGGATAACCCAAGTTCTGACTATCTAAAATACAAAGTTTTTGAAGAGCTATTCGGTGGCACTGTTTTTGAGACTTACTATACTAAGAATCTGAAATACGCTAAGAGTTTTTTTGCTGAGAACCTTCGTGCAATGTATGAGACAGATGGGATGACTTTTATTCAATCATTGTACAAGAAACTCACACTACGCCTCATGTTCAACCTTCATGAAATTGAAGATGATTATGATGTTTTTGTTGCTTTCGAGACGATGAACAACCGCGGCAAGAAGCTGACGAATCTTGAATTACTGAAGAACCGCCTTATCTACCTCACTACACTTTTCGATGACGGACAACTGGACTCAAGAGACAAGGAGCAATTACGTAAGAACATCAATGATGCGTGGAAAGAGGTTTATTATCAGCTTGGACGTAATCAAAACGCTCCTCTTTCCGATGATGAATTTCTACGTGCTCATTGGATTACTTACTTCCGCTACTCCCGTAAAGGTGGGGACGACTACATTCGGTTCTTGCTCGGAAAGTTTTCTGCTAAGCATGTCTTTGAGAAACACGCTCCAATACAGAAAAACGACGATGCTTTCCTTCTGTCGGATATTGAAACTGATGAGGACGATGAAACACCGGAGGTTCAGTCCGAGTTGGAAATCCAGTTTATTAGTAAGCTCACGCCAAAGGAAATTAGCGACTATGTTAATAGCCTGAAATCATTGGCTGAATATTGGTATTATAGCTTCTTCCCCTTTGACAGTAATTTCTCAAATGATGAGAAGGTTTGGATAGACAAACTGAATCGTGTCGGCATAGGGTATTTCCGGCCGCTGGTAGTAGCCGCATTGTCTACGAAAAAAGACACAACGCCAGAAGAGCGCATTGTGCTGTTCAAATCTATCGAGCGGTTCATTTTGTATTATTCCGTCTCGGCGGCTTTCAGTCAAATTACCAAAGCAGCGTATATTACAACAAGTCTCGTGATGTTTTAAGTGGTAATGTCTCTCTCGTCTCGATCTCTGGGGACTTAAATTCCACAGTGGATAATGATATGGTATCTGCAATCAAAGCTTTTACCGCACGTACCAACAGGCGGTTTGATTCTGGAGAGGGTTTCTACGGGTGGCGGGACCTACGCTATTTCCTTTACGAATATGAGTATGAGAAGGCTGTTAAGAATAACATTCAGAAAGTCGACTGGAGTATGTTCACGCGAGTTGAAAAAGACAAGGTGACCATTGAGCACATCCTGCCCCAAACGCCTACGAAATGGTATTGGCGAAATACCTACAGGATGTTTTCGGAGAAGGAATTAAAGCAACTATCCGCTTCGCTAGGAAATTTACTACTGTTGTCCCAGAGCATTAATTCCTCGCTCCAAAACGATAGTTTCCAGGACAAAAAGAACCCAACTGCGGCGGGTAGAAGGGGATATATCAACGGTTCCCATTCTGAGATAGAAGTTGCCCAAGAAGAACATTGGGCAGCTCAAAACATCTTTAACCGTGGGCTGTGCCTTTTGAATTTTATGGAGAAACGTTGGCAGCTCCAATTAGGAATCAATGAAAAGGCTGAGTTGCTTCATGTCTCATTTATTAATGACGGGCGTACAGTACCTGATGAAATCCCTGAAACCGAGCCAACTCCAACACCGATAATCCAAACCACGCGGGAACTGTCCGACAGACATTATCTCCGCTTCGACTTCTGGAGCAATTTCGTAAACTACTGCAGAGAAAATGGGCACGGCGAAGATATAGCTTCACGTAAACCTTCTACTGACGACTGGTATGATGTCACAATAGGCAGCAGGGATTACCTTATTTTCTTCCAACTCGTGAAACAGAAAATACTACGCATCGGTTTGTATGTCTACCGGCCAGAGGATTTTGCTCGATTGGACTCTATGAAAGCTGAAATAGAAAAGGATTATGGCTCTCCGTTTGAATGGTATACTAGCCGTGAAAAGAGTACGGCAAAAAGGATTCTGCACTCGATTGAAACAGATGTTCATAATTCTAAATTATATATTCAACATTTCGAATGGCTAGTCTCTCAGTTCGACAAACTCAAAGCAGCTTTAGAAAAGGTCGATTCAATTACCAATTGATATTATGAGGAGAATTGCGACAATGTGGGTTCGCGCACAAGGCTTCTCAGCAATTTTTTAAACGAGATAAATCGAATTAATAAGTTGGGAACGGCAGTTCGACTCCTCTCGGAACAGATCTAATGGTTGTTGACACCTTGTTGACGAACATCGTCAACAACTAATAAAACTCAAACAAAACGAACAACACGAGTTGGTTAAAACCCTTATATATCAGGGGTTTTAACCAACTGATACAGAATCCAAACAACACCAACATGTTCCCGCATACGGTGCATGTTGAGTGCGTAGTATGGATGTCAAGGGAAAAAGAGTAAGGCTGCGAAAGCCTTGTAGGTAAGGGATTTTGGAGTTTTCGGGTTGAAATCCGGAGGCTCTGAAATCCCTTTTTTTAATATCCGTGGGAACATGTCCATGCAGTGGAAAATCGGCGTACAGAGCGGATTAGATGTCGGTGCTTGGTGACAGAGCAGGTTGGATGTTTGGTTTTTGTGAGAGAGCGGATTGGATGTTTTTTGAATTTTCCGAGGTCGAATAAGCAGGTTGGATGTATGTATTGAAATTAGCAGATGGAAACTGAACAGGCACCCAACCGTGGATGCCTGATTTATCTATCAAAAATCGTTGAATTGTTCAACGAAAAATATTGACAATAAGATTTGTAAATGATACATTGCATATAAACGTTGAACGGTTATACGTTTTTAGGAGGGGCAATGGAAGGATTTAAGGAAAAAGAAAGTCTTGAGGATATTGACGACTCACAGTACGAAGCAGGTATAAACGAGTGGGAAGCCCAGTTCTCATCAGAAGACAGACTGAAGCTATATAATCAGCAGTACATGACGTCAAAGGAAGAGGTACTTCACAAATTAGACCTACACATCAAATATATCGAAAGAAGAGTTGCAAATAATGATGATGATCCGACGTTTGCGACAACTAAGATAAGCTTTCTCAGGAAGTTTAAGGAAAAAATCGAACTGACTACACTGTTCAAACATCTGGAGGACTGGTGGTCTTACCAATATTCCTTGAGTAGCAGAGGGGCGGTGTTATACCTAGTACATGCACGGGGAGTGCTAGTGG
The DNA here is from genome assembly GCF_049725345.1 of Paenibacillus praedii. Taxonomy (NCBI): domain Bacteria; kingdom Bacillati; phylum Bacillota; class Bacilli; order Caryophanales; family Paenibacillaceae; genus Paenibacillus; species Paenibacillus praedii. The sequence continues at coordinate 102,966 of NZ_JBMWAM010000012.1, forward strand.
ACTTTAATATGAGCATAACCTGCAGTCATGATACCATAATGAAAGCGATCGAGTTCCCAGCTCAGATTCTTACGGTTGATGAGTATGCTAAATCAATCGGAGTGAAATCAGGAGCTGTGCGACAGTGGATCAGAAGGGCAAAGATCCGGTCGGCATTCAAACAGGGACAGGAATGGAGAATACCTGAACTGAGTAGTCCGATCAAGAGAGGCTATATTGATACAAGATACGTCTGGACTGAGAAACTGACCGATCCACCTGAAGGCTACAAGTATCTTAGTGAACCGTCCAGTGTTTCCATTCACCAGGATTTGGATGATAAGAAATACTATGAACTTTGGGTCTCGGCTCCCAATGGTGGTATTGCCAACGTACACAGGCTGACTGAAGCCGAGAGAGAAAAACTTGAACTATATTTAATCTCGAAGCCAGAAGTAATCTGGGAGAGCGATCATTATACTTATAAAAAATCGGAAGGAGATTTGCCATGAAATGTGTTCGATGTGGAGAGGATTTTCGGGTAGACGAAGCTAGTAGCAACTACAATAGCTACGACAAAATGGGAGGCGTCTATATGCGTCTGGCTTAAGTATTTCTTATTTCTAAACTAATGTTTACGTCGGGGCAATGAATCGGAATTTGCAAATAACGAAAGGATGATGTATATGACAATTTACACCACTAACGAGTGGAAGGGTTATGGTAAGCAGAACTATTATTGGAACGAGTATAGACTTGAAGGAAATGAAGTTGTTAAGTACAAGTGTCACAGACAGAAGTTCTTTGATGGTGATGAAAACAACTGGGACAAAGACGAGCGCATGGAAGAATCTTGGGCAATTGACGACCCTAACATGCCTGGTTGGCTGAAACAGTATATAAGATAAAAGCAGGGTACTCTACGTCAGATTCTCGTAGAGTGCCGTGCTTCATTTTTACTTTTATTCCTCTACATCCACCGTCAAGCCGGACTTGAATTCTACGGCGAACTTGTCCTCGTAGACGGTGATCTTCTCAATCAGCCGTTAACCAGCTGCTCGTTATATTCGGTGATGGTGGTGGGCTGCTCCTGCAGGAATGTGCTCATATCGGCGATTCGTTTGCGCTGTTCATCACGACCTGCGTTTTCCACTTGAACCTTTTGTTTCTGATCGCGAAGGCGGTAAATCTCATTGGCGACATCCTCGTAGTCGACCTTGGCGTTGGCCAGCTTCATAAGCTGCGTTTGCAGCTCTGCAAGGCGGTCGTCGATGTCGCTCAAGGTTTTATCGTTATCCATACTGAGGACAGTGGCGATGTTATTCTGCAGGGTGGCAAGGAAAGATTCCTTCCCACTCAGTGTATTGTTGATGGCGGCGACCATCACGTTCTCGATGTCGCCTTCCAGCACCGTCCGGGCGTCGCAGAACAAGCCGGTATTCTCCAAGCGACTAACGCATCGCCAGACGATGGATCTCTTGCCCCGGTTGTTCCAATGGACCCTGCGGAATACCTCTCCGCAGCCCCCGCAGATGATCATCTGAGCGAAACAATGGTTGCTGCTGAAGGTTCTGTTCTTCCCGTTCGGGCTGGTGTGGACGACACGCCGCCTGATCAACTCTTCTTGCACCTGCATGAAAATTTCACGCGGGATAATGGCCTCATGGCTGTTTTCAACGTAGTACTGCGGGACAAGTCCGTAGTTTTTGACCCGCGTTTTCGTGAGGAAGTCAGTGGTGTATGTTTTCTGCAAAAGGGCATCGCCGATGTACTTCTCATTTCGCAAGATGTTGTTAATGTTGCTGGTATGCCATTTTTCCCTGCCTGCTCCGTTTCGGATTACGAAGAAATTCAAGATCGTCTGCCCACATAGAAAACCCAACCCCTACAAGCGCATGGCCAAGGCTACGCAGGAGCATAGAACTGCTTCATCTTCATGCCGGTTTGTGCTATGGTGAGAATAACGGGTGCCGGTGCGAGTAATGAAGCTTGCGCACTTGAATGTGCTTAGAAAGATAGTTAAATGGAGGCTGCCATGGTAACGCTCCGTATCAGACCGCTATTGCTGCTGCTATTCCTGTCCATCAATCTGTTCTATCTGCTGGCGATTGTCTTCGTCGTCTACTCCTCTATGTCTCGAATCATCGCTGATGAAGAAAGCGATGCGCGGCGACAATTGCTTAATGAAGTCAACAAGCAAATTACCCTGTCGATGCGAAGCGTCGAAGAAACCGGAATAAACATCGCCTCCCATCAAGTATTATTGAATGCGCTTTCCTACACCAAGGACAACTTGCTCGAGAACTTGCGGGCCAGGCGGAATATTTCCGATGTGATCAATCATTTTATATTCACAAGCACGAACTTCAGCAGTATCCGGATTTATACGGATAAGCTGAACACGGGCCGAAACCTGTCCAGCGACGAGCCGTTCGCCCCTCTCTCCGACTTCAGATGGAGTGATGTCAGCTCCGGGGATACGAACGGGTTCTGGATGAAAGCGCATCAGGATCCTACGATAATAGATAAAAATACGGAGGTCCTGGCCTATGTCCGTGTACTGAAAGATCAGAGGAACGAGTTCGCCGGTTTTCTGAAAATCAATGTAAAGTCATCCTATCTTTTCTCCTACGTGCTGGATCAAGCGGGGATAAGATCCCACTTTCTGATCGATAGCGCAGGCGGGCTGGTTGCCCCGGTTAGCGATCCATTGATGATTCAGCAGGAAGCGGATTTCGATTCGAGAATAATGGACGAGATCTTCGGCGGATTGGACGATCTGGAAATCAGGGGAGATTCGTTCCTTGTTATTTCTTCCGAGCCGAATTATGTCGGATGGAGGGTGATGGAGATCGTTGCCCATGAACAATTGTTCAGCCCTCTTAGCTCGGTCAAAAAGGTTCTAATTGTCATCTGCCTCATTGGCATACTGCTCTCCTTTATCATCTCTTATTATTTATCGAAGAAAATGACGAATGTTGTGTCCGGATTGCTTGAATCCTTCAAGCAGGTGGAGACGGGGAGCTTTGATCTCAAACGCACGAACTATTCCATCTTGGAAATTCAACAGATGCATGTCGGCCTGCAAAGGATGACGAAGCGGCTGGATATGCTGCTGCAGCGGCTGGAGTCCGAGCACAAGCAGAAGACCAAAGCGGAACTGAATGCGCTGCTGACGCAAATTAATCCTCATTTTCTGTATAATACGCTGGATACGATCCAGTGGATGGTCGTTCAAAACAAACAGGAGGAAGTCGTCAGCATGATCGCCAAGCTGTCAAGGCTATTCCGGATCAGCTTGAGCAGGGGACATCCCTTTATTTTGCTTGGAGAAGAAATTGAACACGGAGCACTCTACTGCGAATTGCAAAGCGAGCGGTACAAGAACGATGTAAGGATCGGAATCGACGTGTCCCCCGTTCACAAAATTTTTCTCGTTCCGCGATTAATACTGCAGCCCTTCATTGAGAATGCCTTTATTCACGGGTTCAACAAAGCGGTTCATCACCCCGGTCATCCATTGGAAATATGGATTCGAACCAAGCTGGAAGGAGACAATCTGTTTATTTGCATAGAGGACAACGGCAATCCGCTTGGGGAGGCCGGCAATTCGAACAAAGATCATAAACCGCCCGGCGGATATGGCATCCGCAATGTGAGGGAGAGAATTCAATTGTTCTTCGGTCCGGATTACAGTGTAGAGATCGGCGACTTAAAGCCTGCAGGAGTTAGAGTGACCGTCAAGCTTCCGAAAATTGACGATATAAAAAAAGTGGAGGAGTACACAGGTCACCATCAACCGGACTAATGCCTTACTTTAATCCATGCTTTCCTTACCTTATTACATTAACATAGAAACGAAAATAAGAGAGAATAAGACTACCAAGCAAAGCGCAGGTGAGAGCTGATGAAAATCTTGATTGTTGACGATGAGCAGCGAATCATTGAGGGGCTCCGCGAATTCCTGCCTTGGGAGCAGTTGGGCATTGAAGAATTGCTAACAGCGGACAGCGGTGAATCGGGCTATCAAGTATTCGTGGACCATGTGCCCGATATTATCATTACGGATATTATGATGTCCGGAATAAGCGGCCTTGATATGATCAGACAAATCCGCAAGCGGGATGAGTCGCTGCCGATTCTTGTCCTCAGCGCGTACGATCTGTTTTCTTACGCCAAGGAAGCGGTGGATCTTGGCGTCACTCGTTACATTTTAAAGCCGATCGTCTATGCGGATATCGAGGCGATGATCGGTGAGGTCGTCAAAGAGCTGCAGGCCAAGAAGATGCTGCAGGAATTTGAGCTTCGCAGCCGCCAACAAATCCGCACCAATATGGAATCGCTTAAAGAAAAATTTTTATATGATGTGTTGACGCTGCCTACGCGCTTTGACGATTACTTCGTTAAGGAACTGGATTATTACGGCGTGCACCCTGGCTTCCTCGAGGGTGGTATCGTCATGACGCTGCAGGCTTTCCGGTCGAATAACGGGAAGATAACATGCGAGAAGCATTGGAAAATCTACCGGTTTGCAGTCAAAAACATCGTGCATGAGGTGCTGAGCGGCTGGCAGCCAAGCTATCATCTGCCCTTCCATGACGACCGGATGACGGTCATATTCGTCGGCCCAGATGCGGGGCAATTACTGGAGGCCGCACGCAGCGCTACAAGCGAGATCATTCATCAGATCTATGCTTATCTGGAGATTGAAGTGAACGCGGCGATCGGCAGATGGTATCCGCATCCTGCCGAGTATTCGCGCTCGTTCAAAGAGTCGATAGAGGTGCTGAAATTTAGTGAATTCGAAGGGTATAAGCGTATCGACTTCATCGAAGATATTCAGGAAACGGCTTATTCGGGGGTGACGGAATATCCGTTAAAGGATATGCAGGTGCTGATCGAAGCCGTCAGCCGCAAGGAGTGGAAGGAAGCCAAGGGAGTGTGGGAGGACATCGCGTCCTTTATCACCGCAAGGGAAGAGACAGTTTCCTTCGATTTTGTCAGAATGCTCTGTGCCAGTCTCATAAGCGCTCTGATCGTTTCCGGGGGCAGGAAGGAGAAGGATTTCTCCGCGCTGTTGGAGGCTCAGAATTACCAGACCAAGCGTGAGCTGATCGCCTATGTACGCAGACTTATGGAACAGCTGGCGGAATCCGGTCCCGCCAAGAAAAATCAATCCTCTTATGTAAGCTATATTCAGAAGTATGTGGACGAGCATTATCATGAAGAGATTTCCTTTTCGAAGCTGGCCAAAGACATGCATTTAAGCCGGCCTTATTTAAGTTATCTCTTCAATCGCGATACAGGAGAGACCTTTGCCAATTATCTGATTCAATATCGGGTGAACATAGCCAAGAAAATTATGCAATCTTCTCAATATTTGATGGTAAGAGAGGTCGCATCGATGGTCGGATACTCCGATCCCGCCTATTTTAGCCGAATCTTCAAAAATATTACGGGGATGAGTCCATCTGAGTATCAAATGCGATTAAATTAATGCAAAAATAAACAAACAATATTTTCAAAAAAAGGTATTGACAGCGCTTAAATTTAGGCGCTATAATTCAAATAAATTGGTTGACCAATTGATAAATTAATAAATTGATAAGTTGATTGGTGCTTGGCGGCAGTTGGCGTTAACCCCGTTTACACAAGCCAATATACTTCACGGTAAAGGAGGGACCGTATGCAAATCCGATCAAAGACAGCGTTAATTACCGGATCTGCGACCGGAATCGGGAAAGCGATTGCGCTCGGGCTTGCCAGAGAAGGAGCCAATGTCGTGATCAATTATTCCCGGTCGAGGGAAGAAGCGGAAGCGACCTTGGCAGAGGTTGAGAATTGCGGCGGGAGCGGATGGATCGCACAAGCCGACGTCAGCGATAACGATCAGGTTGTGCGTATGGTTCAAGCCAGTCTGGCACGGTTTGGCAGGATCGACATTTTGGTCAACAATGCGGGTACAACCGATTTTGTTCCCCTTGCAGATCTCGACGGACTGCTTGATGCTTACTGGGACAGGGCGCTGGGTGTGAACGTCAAGGGCATGTTTCATACGAGCCGCGCTTGTGCCGACGAGCTCAGGAAAAATAAAGGCTGTATTATCAATATCACCTCGATTGCCGGGTTTAATGGAGCAGGGAGTTCCATCGCTTATGCCGCCTCCAAGGCTGCAGGCATCAGCATTACCAAGTCGTTCGCGCGCGTTCTTGCTCCCGATGTCCGGGTCAATGCGGTAGCGCCTGGCATCGTTATTACCCGCTGGGTGGACGGACAAGAGGAGCATATCCAGAAATATAGCGACAAAACGCCTCTGGGGAGGCCTGCCTATCCGGAGGATGTGGCGGATATGACGATCGCGATTATCCGTGACGGAAACTTCATGACTGGCCAGACGATCGTCGTAGATGGCGGATGGAGTCTGAGCTCGAGCTAGAATCAGCGGCAATCAAAACATACGAGGAGGCTGAGGATATGAAGGGATTATTTTATGGTGAAGGCACTGGTAGAATTATCGTTATTAATTTGGGCAGAGGGGATCTCTTGCTGGAAAGTATTCGCGACCGGTTGAAGGCCGAAGGCATTCGCAATGCGGCTCTATTCGGGGCTGTAGGTTCCCTTCAGAAGCTGGTCTATCATCTGCCGACCAGTATGGGACCGACATCCAACGACCGGTTCATCACTGTGGAGGGCAGCGGTCCCATAGAGCTGGGCTCATTGTCCGGCAATGTGATCGATGGCGATCCCCATATGCATATTGTAGCCCAGGACAAGAACGACAATTATGTCGGTCATCTTGAAGAAGGCACCGAGGTGCTGTTCCTGGCGGAAATCATTTTGGCGGAAATTCCCGGCCTGAACATCCATCGGGTCAAGAATGAACACGGTGTGGTCTATCTGACTGAAAAGTAGGCGCGCCGCTTTGACAACGGTTTCACCCATCTTATATAGCATCACAATTCACAAACACTATTGGGAGGTAATAGAAAATGACTACGACAATGACAGACAAGGAACTATTGGCTAAAATCCGGAAGCTGAGACTTGCAGATCTCTCCGACGGAATGGATGCGCTCGGTCTTGTAAATGTCGGCTCGATGTCGACGGAAATGCGTCCGCTTCGACCTGGCATCGCATTCGCAGGATTCGCTTTTACCGCTAAGCTGGTCCCTTCGCAGCGGAAAGGCCAGCCTTGTAAAACTGTCGAAGAGTATTTCAAAGCAAATGGTGAATGGTGTTCTGATGCCTATTCCTTCAGTCGGCAGATCGATAAGGAGGATGTGACGGATCGGGTGCTTGTGATCGATATGGGCGGTTATCCGGGCGGCGTGCTTGGCTCCGATAATATGCTTCATTACAAAGCAAAAGGCATGGCTGGCGCAGTCGTCGATGGTGGATGCCGCGACTCCTACGAATGCAACCTGGAGGAAGTCGATGTATTTTGCACGAAGCGTACATTCCACCACGTGTCCTTCCGCATGTCCAACGGCGGTATCAATGTTCCTGTGGAGTGCGCCGGTGTGACCGTCAATCCGGGCGATGTGATCTGTGCGGATGACGATGGAGTGCTGGTCATTCCGCGTGATCGCGCCGAGGAGGTTGTCGAGTTTGCCATCGCTATCCTGGAAGCCGACCAGAAAGCGCGCGCAGCCAAGTATAAGGTGCTCGGCATGGAGCCGGATTACACGCTGAACCGGTTCGCCTAATCATGATTAGCCTGTGTATCGCCCCCGGTTTCCCCAGTAGGGAAACCGGGGTTTGTATAACCAATTACAGGGAGGGTCGATCAAATGAAAAAGAGGAGATTATCGCTTGTTGCTTTGATTCTTATCTTATCACTTGTCATGTCGGCTTGTGTAAGCGGTAACAATGGGAACAATGGAACGGGAAGCAACGGTTCCGGCGGTGAAAACAGTACGGGCAACACATCTGGGGGTTCCGATAACGGTAAGACAGTGGAAATTCGATTTCCCTGGTGGGGCAGTGTAGCCCGCCACGAAAAGTATAATCAGATGATGGATATGTTCGAAGAGAAAAACCCGGGGATCAAGGTGATCCGCGAACCCGGTTCATGGGATGATTACTGGAGAAAAATCCCGACGCAAACCGCCGGTAATAATGCGCCAGATGTGCTGATGTATACGACAGTCGGTCAAATGCCGGAGTATGCGGACAAGGGCGCGGTACTTGCGCTCGACGATTATATGGCGGACGGTACGATCGATGTGAGCAAGGTTCCGCCGAATATTATTGAGCTTGGGAAGTACAAAGGCAAGACGTATATGATTACGAAGGGCCTGGCGGCTATATCCTTAACGACGAACATCGGTCTGTTGAAAGAGAAAGGCGCCCCGCTTCCGAAAGAGGAGTATGCCACCTGGGATGAATTCATTGCTTATATGAAAGAGATCAAGCCGCTGCTTGGCAAGAATGAAAACGGAAGAGAAATTTTTCCGATCGAGGATGATGCCAAGGACGATCTGTTACTGGAGAGCTTCCTGAGGCTTAAAGGCAAGAACATGTTTGCCGAGGACGGCAGCGGCCTCGGATTTGCTAAAGAAGATCTGATCGAATGGTTTGAACTGTGGCAAAGCATGAAGAATGAAGGGCTGGTCCCTCCTGCCGAAATCACAGCGGAAGAAGGCGCTTTGCAGTGGGAGCAGGATATGCTCGCCACCCACCGCGTCATCATGTCCGGCAGACCGGGCAATCATCTGAAAACGATCAAAAATTACATGGAAGACGAGTTGACGATTATTCGTTTGCCAGGCGGCAACGGAACGTTCGGCGAAGTGCTGACAGGCGCATTTCTCGGTATTTCCGCACAAAGCGAACATCCCGAAGCGGTAGCCAAGCTGATCAACACGTGGCTCAATGATCTGGAATTCAATCAGCTGTACATGAACGAGCACGGCATCGTTCAAAATACGGAAATTCTGAAACAGCTGGAAATGAATCCGCATGATGAAATAACAACGAAAAATATGCAGGCGGTTATCGCCTCAACAAAACCTCAAAGTTCGAGACTTCCCGGGGTTGCCGGAATTTTCCAACAGCTCGGTAAATCGTATGAGGAAGTCAATTTTGGCGTCAAGAGCGCCGAGGCTGCGGTGAATGATTTCTTCGCCGAAGCGGAGCGGATCATAAACAAATAAGTTTTACTAAAACAGAAAACAGAGGGGTAGCTCGTCATGATCCGTCTGTTTTCTTCAATTACCTGCAATGGAGTTGGTCATGTGGCTCAAATCGTATTGGAAACCAACATGAAGAGACCATCTGTAATTAAAATGTTCTGGGAGAAAAACAAATTCGCTTGGCTGTTCATATTGCCATGGTTCGTCGGGATTACGGGGCTTGGTCTGATTCCGATGATCGCCTCTTTGTACTTGTCCTTCACTGACTATAACATGTTTGATACTCCGGGATGGGTAGCAGCGGCAAATTACACTAATCTTTTTGAAGATACCAGGTACATTCAAGCGGTCAAGGTGACACTGACGTACGTGGCGGTCGGTGTACCGCTTCAACTGCTCGTCTCGCTGTCGTTTGCAATGATGCTGAATCAAGGCATCCGCGGCCTGTCCTTCTATCGTGCTGTTTATTATATCCCTTCCCTGCTCGGGGGAAGCGTCGCGATCGCGATATTATGGCGTCAAGTATTCGGCCGGGACGGCCTGTTCAATGAATTTCTCGAGCTGTTCGGCATTGTAGGCAAGAGCTGGATCTCAGATCCGCAATATGCGTTGCTTACACTGATTGCTCTAAAGCTGTGGCAATTCGGTTCGCCCATGGTCATTTTTCTCGCAGGTCTGAGGCAAATCCCGAAGGAATTGTACGAGGCTTCTGCCATCGACGGTGCCAACAAGGCGCAGATTTTGTTCAAGATTACCCTTCCGCTCCTTACGCCCGTCATCTTCTTTAATGTCGTGATGCAAATGATCGCCGCCTTCCAGGCGTTTACTCCCGCTTATGTCATAGGGGGAGGATCAGGAGGGGCGCTGGATTCGATTCTGTTCTATACGCTTTATCTGTATATGAAGGCGTTCCAGCATTTTGAGATGGGTTATGCGTCCGCGATGGCCTGGCTGCTGCTTCTGCTGATCTCGGTTGTTACCGCGCTCTTGTTCTGGACCTCCAGGAAATGGGTATATTATGAAAATTAGGAGGGAGCCCGTGTGAATATACAACCATCGGTGACGAAGTGGTTACGCATATCGGTGATCATACTCATGGGGGCCGCCCTGATGTATCCGCTGTTATGGATGCTGAGCAGCTCCTTCAAGCCCAATGCCATTATCTTTCAGAAGCTGGGGCTTTGGCCGACCGGATTTACGTTATCCAACTATGCCAAAGGATGGGTCGGCCTGTCGGGAATCAGCTTTTCCACCTTTTATGTGAATACGTTCATTGTCGTCGGCTTCGCTATTTTGGGCAATATCATCACTTGTTCGATGACGGCCTTCGCGTTCGCACGGATGGATTTCACATTCAAGCGGGTCTTCTTCGCCGCCATGATGGTGACGATTATGCTGCCTTATCATGTGACCCTGATCCCGCAGTACATTATCTTTAACAGCATCGATTGGATCAATACGTATTATCCGCTGATCGTGCCCAAGTTCCTGGCCACCGATGCCTTCTTCATCTTCCTGATGGTTCAATTCATCCGCGGCATTCCGCATGAGTTGGATCAGGCGGCGATCATGGACGGCTGCAATCCGATTCAGACGTTCGTACGCATTATTCTTCCGCTGCTGCAGCCGGCGCTTGTGACCGCCGCTATCTTCACCTTCATCTGGACGTGGAACGATTTCTTCAGTCAGCTGATCTATATCAGTAATCCGAAGCTGTTTACCGTAGCGCTGGGACTGCGGATGTTCCTCGATAACCAGGGAGCGTCGGAATGGGGAGCAATGTTCGCTATGTCCATCGTGTCGCTGATTCCGATCCTGGTCTTCTTTACCTTCTTCCAGCGGCTTATTATCGAAGGCGTATCCACAACCGGCTTGAAAGGTTAAGCACACAAGTGACGTTTCGAATAGAAAGCAGGCGGTGATTAGAAAAATGATTACAGTAGGCATCGTTGGATGCGGAGGGCATGCGAACACGCATGCCGCCACAATTCGGAACAGTTCGTTCGCTGTCCTGGCAGCCTGTGCGGACATTGATCCGGCCAGAGCGGAGCAGTTCGCCCGCACATATGGCATTGCAAACAGCTACGGCTCTTTGAAGGATATGGCCGCCAGCCATAAGCTGGATTTGTTGATCATCGTCGCCTTTCCGACCGTTCATCCGGTGCTGATCCGGGAAGCCATCGAGCATGGGATCCGGCATATTCTTTGCGAGAAGCCGCTAGCACTGAACTCGGAGCAAGCCAGGCAGATTATGGAGCTTGCAGAATCAAGCGGCACGCTGGTCGTGGAGGGATTGATGTACCGCAGCCATCCGCAGATGGCCAGAGCCAAGGCGCTTCTGGCATCCGGCGCGATCGGCGATATCCGCTACATTCATGCGCAATTCAGCGATTATGCCAGCGACAACCCGGGCAACTGGCGCAATAACCGCAGTCAGGGAGGCGGTTCCATGACCGCCAAAGGTTGTTATCTCGTGGACGCATGCAATCTGTTCTCCGGTTCGAGAGCAAAGGCAGCCTTCTGTATTGAATCGACGAATCCGGATTTTAATGTGGAGGTCGGCGAAACGGGAACGATTCTGTATGAGAACGGAGTGACCGCCCAGTTCGAAACCAATCACCGCTCCGTATGGAGGGAGGAAATCAAAGTATGCGGCACGAAGGGGACGCTGCTTATTCCCCATCTTATCGTCACCAAGACGCAGAAGCGGGAAATCGTGCTGGAGATGGACGGCGCTTATGAATTGAGACCGATGCGTACCGAGACCTTTTCGTTCGATGTCATGAGCAGCTACGGGCTGCAGCTTGACAATCTGTACCACTGCATTACAGAAGGCGCTGCCCCACATTTTCCGGTGAAGGACTCGCTCGCCAACTACATCGTCACGGACGCCCTGATGCGTTCCGTCGCTTCCAGCAGGCTGGAACCGGTCCATTGGGGAGATTGAGAATTGACGGGAGGCGTGTGCAATGGTTAAGATCTCGATCATCGGAAGCGGAGGGATTTCCCGGCATCATGTTGAAAGCCTGAAACGCATCGGAGATGCGCAGGTGATCTCCACCTGCGATGTGGATAACCAGCGGGCTGCGGAGCTTGCGGCTTCCTGCGGGGCTGTGGCGTGCACGGACTGGAGAGCCGGTATCAAGGAAGCGGACCTGGTCTATATATTGACCCCGCCTTCCTTTCATAAGGATATCGCGATCGAAGCGATGGAGGAAGGCAAGCATGTCATGATCGAGAAGCCGATTGCCATTGCCGAGGAAGACGCCGAGCAGATCGTCGAGGCTTCGCATCGGCTTGGCCGCAAGGCGATGGTCGGCTTCAATATGAGGCATCGGACAGCATATGGGAAACTGAAGGCTGTACTGGATTCCGGTCGGCTGGGCGACGTGCTGAACTACTGGAGCCAGCGGATGGGGATGGGGAGTCAAGGCGGGACATGGAGGACGAACCGGCAGCAGATGAGCGGCTTTACGATCGAGTCCCTCTCCCACGACATCGATATTTTCCGCTGGCTGTCGGGGAGCGAGGTGGAGTGCGTCTATGGCAATGTGGCCAATTCCCGGCTCGATCTTCCCGGATACGACGACAATACCCTTGCCGTGCTGAAGCTCAGGAACGGTCAGGCGGCGGTCATTCAGGCGAGCTGGTCTTCTTATCTGGAGTTTAACAGCAGGGGAATCGCCGGAAGGGATGGGACGGTTATGATCAGCGGACCCGGCACCTGGAATTTCGACCGATTGACGTACAGGACCAAAGATATGGAAGAAGAATATACCGAGACATTCACCGATCCTCTGGATGAGCAGTCCTATTATGTAGAAAACCTTCATTTTGTCGATTGCGTTCTGCATGACCAGAAGCCGCAGATGACGGCCGAAGACGGATTGGCGGTGCTCCGGGTCAGTCGGGCGATCCTTCAATCGCACAGGGACAACAGGATGGTGACCTTGTAATGGAACGGGCAAACGCTTATGTAACAGGCGCCGACAGAGGGCTTGGGCTCGGACTGGTTCGTGTGCTGCTGGAGAAAGGGTACAAGGTTTATGCCGGCAGCTTTCTGCCGCATTGGCCGGAGCTTGGGAGCCTGCAGCGGGAATTTGGGGGAAAGGACAACCTGGTGATTTTGCCGCTGGATGTGACAAGCCGCGCATCCGCCGACGAAGCTGCGGAGACGATCCAGGCCGATACGGATTCGCTGAATCTGCTCATCAACAACGCCGGGCTGGCCAGCGACCGCTCCGGAACGATCCTGGAAGCTCAGTATGAAGAGGATATTCTGCAATTGTACGATATTAACACACTCGGCCCTTTGCGGGTGACGCAATCGGTGATCGAGCTTCTGCTGAACGCCCGGAGCAAGACGCTTGTCAATATCTCCTCGGTTGCAGGCAGTGTATCGCTGGTTACCCGGATGAATCAGTTCGGATATACGATGTCCAAGTCCGCCCTGAACATGCAGTCCAAAATTATTCATAACCACTTGAAAGACCAGGGGCTTAAAGTGCTCGCCATTCATCCCGGTTGGATGCGGACCCATCTCTTCGGCGACATTGGGCGGATGAAGGACGCTCCCTTCGAGTCGATTCAGTCCGCCCGCAATATTGTTGCGCTCATCGAAAGCCGGACGGAGATTAATGAAGACATTTATATGGACCATGAAGGCAATCCATTACCGTGGTAGGAGGGTGCTATGAAAACGGATATTCAAGTGGCGGCAATGAGCCTGAACTGGAACAATCCAGCCGGTGAACAATTCGAGCCTTGGCTCATGGAAGTCAAGGATGCGGGGTACGACGGAATTACCGGATTTGCAAGCAGCAGCCTGGCCAGCTTCATGGACCAGCCGCATCAGCTGAAGGCGATGCTGGACAGGAACGGGTTGAAGCTGGCAAGTGTGGACGTCCACTTCCAGCCGGACTTCGATTATTACAAAAAGGTATGCGAATGCCTGGCCGTCAACGGCTGCGAGAATCTGGCGTACATCGACCCCAAGGGCGGCCCGAAGGCCTACCGTGAATTGGGGGAGTGGCTGGACCGGATCGGCGAGATGAGTCTCGGATACGGGGTCAGGACGTTCTACCATAATCATACGAGAGGCATAGGGGAAACCTTCACCGACCTGGAACGCGTGCATGCGGAGGTCGACCCCGGCCGCGTATTCATGATGCTGGATCTGGGCCATGCGACCAAGGACTTTATCGAGCTTCCTCCGCAGGAGAGGGCGATTGCGTTTCTGAGAAAATATAAGGGGCGGATCAAGTTCATGGAGTTCAAGGATTGGAATGAACGGACGGATCTGAATACGCCGCTCGGGGAGGGATATTGCGACTACGAGGCTGTCTTTCAATGGGTCCGGGATACAGGCTATCAGGGCTGGATTCTGGTGGAGCAAAACGGTAACGATGGACTGAGCTTGGACCGGACGCCTTTGGAATGCGCCATGCTCAGCAGAGCGTTCCTGCAGCGCGGGCTGGCCGTGTAGAGCAGCTTGACGAAATGCCATTGATTCTCTAGAATTCCTCTATAGGTTGACCAATTGACTAAGAGGAATGAAGCCCATGTTGAATAATAAGGAATACCAATTCGAGCCGGTCCCCAAAAACTCTCTGGTCGTCGAACTGACGAAGAGATTGCTGGATTATATCTTCTCCGGGAGCATTCATCCCGGCGATAAGCTGCCGACGGAGCGCAAGCTTCAGGAAGCGATGCAGGTAGGCCGCTCGGCCATCCGTGAAGCGCTTAAAGCGTTGACGGTGCTTGGCATCGTCGAAGTGAGACAGGGTGACGGCACCTATCTGAAGAAGCTGGATTCGGCTCTTCTCACCCAATCGATCGAATGGGGACTGCTGCTTGGCGAGAAGCACATGATGGATATTATTGAAGCAAGGAAGGAAATCGAGATTTCAATCGTCAAATATGCGGCCGAGCGCAGAACGCCGGAGGAAGTGCAGCAGCTTGGCGAGATTCTGGAGCGGCTGAAGCATTCCACGCTCGACAATTTTGTCGAGCACGATATCGCGTTTCATTTGAAGCTGGCGGAGATGGCCAAGAACACAGCGCTTAAAGGGGTATTGACCAGTCTGCAGTCGCTGCTTCGGACCTGGATCAAATGCGTGATCGATGCCGCCGGAGAAACGAGCTTCTCCTACGTCGATCATTACAACATTTATAAAGCGGTCTCTGAAGGGAATCCTCTTCAGGCGGTCAAAGCGATGGAAGCGCATATGGGCGATGCCACGAGCCGGTTAATTAACGAAATTCAGAAAGATGAGCAATTGGAGGCCGAGCCGCCCGTGTGAGAAAAGTATCATGAGGAGAAAAGCGGCTTCATGGCATCATTTTATTGGGCTCAGGCAGACCTATTACAGAATGTATATGCCAAAGAGCGAGGAGGCAACAAAGTGGACTACCGATATTATATGCCGACCCAAGTGGAATGCGGCGCCGGATTAACAAGCCGGACCGGCAAGTTCCTGTCTTCATACGGTATCCGCAAAGCGCTGATCGTGACGGATGCGGGCATTGTAAAAGCGAATATGCTGGGCGACATGCTGGCCTCCCTGCAGAACACGGACATTGAATATGCGATCTATGACAAAGTGGAGCCCAATCCGAGCGCTGAAAGCATCATGAGCGGACTGGATAGCCTGCGCGGACACGGCTGCGATTGTATAATTGCCTTTGGCGGCGGCAGCAGCATCGATACGGCGAAAGGTATCTCTGTCATGGCCGGCAACCCCGGGAACATTCTGGATTATGAAGGCGTCGGAAAAATCGCGAATCCCGGTGTTCCGCTGGTCGCTATTCCGACGACGGCCGGAACGGGAAGCGAAGTGACCGCGGCAACGATTGTAACGAATAAGCAGACGTCGTTCAAAGCGGCTGTTATCAGTCCTTATCTGTTCCCCAGGCTTGCGATACTCGATCCGCTGCTGACGTTGAAGCTGCCGCAATCCATTACTGCCGCCACTGGAATGGATGCGCTTACACATGCAATTGAATCGTATACGTCCAAGGCGGCCAGCCCAGTCAGCCAGGCATTTGCACTGGCGGCGATCCGGATGATCGCCGCTAACATCGACAAGGCCTACTATGCCGGAACCGATGTGTGCAGCCGGGAACAGATGCTCGTGGCCTCGATGATGGCCGGAGCCGCTTTTGCCCAGTCGCGGCTGGGCAATGTGCACGCGATCTCGCACACGATGGGCGGCATCTTCAATATCGCGCATGGCATTGCCAACGCTGCGCTGCTGCCGTATGTCATGCGCTTCAATCTCCCTGCATGTGTGCAGGCAATGGCCGATATTGCCGAAGCGCTCGGCTGCCATACCGCAGGGGTCTCCCGGCAGCGGGCGGCGGAAATGGCGGTAGAGGCCGTTGTAGACCTGAATCGGCGTCTCCGCATTCCGGCGAACATTCGGGATCTGGGCGTGGATATACAGGCGCTCGACAAGATGGTCGAGGATTCGATGCGAAGCGGCAATGTCCTGATCAATCCGCGCCTCACGACGCCGGAGGACATCCGCGCCATTATCCGCAGCGCTTACGATGGCGTCTGATTCCATAATTACTTCGGCGAGAGGTGAAACGGGTATGACTGCTTACAAAACGATATGGTTAAATACAACTGACAATGTGGCGACTGCGCTGGAGGAGCTGGCTTCCGGCGCTACGGTGACCGTTCAGGCGGACGGCACGCAGGAGCAGGTGCTGCTCGTTCAGCAGATCGAATTCGGGCACAAATTCGCGGTCCGCTCCATTTTGCAAGGAGAAGATATTTGTAAATACGGCCAGGTCATCGGAGCGGCGGTATGCGATATTCGTGCCGGGGAGCATGTGCATGTTCATAATCTGGAAGGCAAACGTGGAAGAGGTGACCGCAATGACAACGAGTGACCGCAAAATAATGGCTTACCGGCGGCCCGATGGCAGTGTCGGGATTCGCAACCATGTGCTGATTCTACCGACGATTACTTGTGCGACGCAGGCCGCCAAGCAGGCGGCAGATCTGGTTCAGGGCGCCGTATCGTTCATTCATCAGCACGGCTGCGCACAGGTGGGTGTGGATTACGATCAGACGTTCCGCACCTACTACGGGATGGGCGCGAATCCGAATGTGTACGGCGTTGTCGTCATGGGACTCGGATGCGAGACTCATCAGGCGCGAAGCGTCTACTCGGAATTAAAGAAGACGGGCAAGCCTGTCGAGCTTGTCTCCATACAGGACGAGGGCGGCACGCTCAGCGCGATCGCGCAGGCGGCCCGCCTGGCCGCGCGCATGGTGCAGGAGGCGTCCGCGGAGATGAGAGTGGAATGCTCATTATCCGATCTGATCGTGGGCACCGAATGTGGCGGCTCGGACGCTTGCTCCGGGCTGTCGGCCAATCCGGCTGTCGGCCGGTTCAGCGATATGCTAGTCGCTGAAGGGGGAACCGCCATACTGGCCGAAACGACCGAGCTGATCGGCGCCGAGCATCTGCTGGCCGAGCGGGCGGTGAACGAGCATGTGCGCAAGCGCGTGTATGAGGTGATCGGGGCGATGGAGAAGCGCGCCTTCGGAATGGGGATCGATATCCGCACCGGGAATCCGAGCCCCGGCAATATTAAGGGCGGTCTGAGCTCGCTGGAGGAGAAATCGCTCGGCGCGTCTGCAAAGTCCGGTTCGAGCGCGCTGCAGGAGCTGATCGATTATGCGCAAGCGCCTTCCCGCAAAGGGCTGGTCTGGATGGATACGCCAGGCCAGGATATCGAGCAGATGACGGGCATGGTCGCCGGCGGCTCGCAGCTCGTCCTGTTCACGACGGGCCGCGGGACGCCGACCGGCTCCCCGATCGCGCCGGTGATCAAGATCGCGACGAATACCGGGATCTATGAACGGATGTCGGATAATATCGATTTTAACGCCGGAACGATCATTGAAGGCACAGAAACGCTGGCGTCTGTATCGGAAAGGCTGATGGATGAGGTTGTCCGGGTGTGCAACGGCAAGATGACAAAGTCGGAAATTATGAAACAGCATGATTTCGGCATCTGGCGGATCGGTCCGACATTTTGATTTTTCAAGAAACGGGAGGCGATTTTCATGAATTCGAAAGTCATCCTGCTGCTTGGCGCATACGACATGAAAGGTGAAGAATACGATTATGTTGCCGCTTGTATCGAAGGAAGGGGCCACCGCACGCTGAAGATGGATTTCAGCGTCATCGGAAGCCCGAAATCGGGGGCGGTCGATATCGGCGCGGAGCGGGTCGCCGAAGCTGCCGGTTCCTCGCTGACCGCTCTGAGGGAAGCGGGCGACAGGGGGAAGGCAATGTCCGCGATGAGTGAAGGGGCTGCCCGTCTGGTACGGCTGCTCTACGATGAAGGGAAATTCGACGGCATTTTTGGCATGGGCGGCACAGGCGGCAGCTCAGTCATCAGTGCGGCGATGCGCAGCCTGCCACTGGGGGTGCCCAAGGTGCTTGTTTCTACCGCGGCCAGCGGCGATACCCGCATGATGCTCGATACCCGGGATATTACGCTTATTCCTTCCGTTGTCGATGTGGCGGGCGTGAACCGGATCAGCCGGGTTATCTACCGGGAAGCGGTCGGAGCGATATGCGGCATGGTGGAGATGGAAACAGAGGAGACGGCGGGCACCCGCCCGGTTGTTGCGGTGACGATGTTCGGCAATACGACAGAGTGCGTGGACAGATGTCGCAATATTCTGGAAAATTCGGGTTATGAGGTGCTTGTGTTTCACTGCACAGGCACCGGCGGCCGGACGATGGAGCAGCTGGTGGAGGATGGACTGATCTCGGCCGTGCTCGATATTACAACGACGGAATGGGCGGATGAGCTGTGCGGCGGCGTATTTGCGGCGGGACCGGACCGGTTGGAGGCGGCAGGGAAAGCCGGTATACCGCATCTGATCGTGCCCGGCTGCGTCGATATGGTTAACTTCGGTCCGCGGGCTACCGTACCGGATACCTTCGCAGACCGGAAGCTTTACATCTGGAACCCCGGCGTCACGCTTATGCGGACGACACCGGAAGAGAATGAGCGGATGGGCCGGATCTTCGCGGAGAAAGCCAACCGCGCCGGCGGTCCGACCGCTTTCTTGCTGCCGCTGCGTGGCGTGTCGATCCTCGGCACCGAAAATAACGAATTCTGGTGGCCGGAAGCGGATCAGGCGATGTTCAGCGCGATCAAGACTTATGTGAAGGACGGAATCCCGGTTGAAGAAGTGGACGCTGCCATTAACGATCCCGAATTTGCCGACCGGGCCGTCGGGAAGTTAATGGAGCTGATGAAGGGAGGGGGAGCCGCGTGAGTACGATAAGAGCGGATATTCTGGACAGGCTGAGAACAAAAATTCAGGAAGGCCGTCCGATAATCGGCGGCGGCGCAGGGACCGGCATTTCCGCCAAATGCGAGGAAGCCGGCGGTATCGATCTGATCGTCATCTACAATTCGGGAAGATTCCGGATGGCCGGCAGAGGGTCGCTCGCTGGTCTGATGCCTTACGGGGACGCCAATGCGATTGTTATGGAGATGGCCGCGGAGGTACTGACGATCGTGGAGCATACGCCTGTTCTTGCAGGCGTATGCGGCACCGATCCTTTCCGGAACATGGACCGGTTCCTGAAGCAGATCAAGGAGATCGGTTTTGCCGGTGTGCAGAATTTCCCGACGGTCGGCTTATACGACGGGCTGTTCCGGCAAAATCTGGAGGAGACCGGCATGAGCTACGAGCTGGAGGTGAAGATGATCGCCCAAGCGAGCAAGCTGGAGCTGCTGACGACACCGTATGTGTTCAACGTGGAGGAGGCCAGGCGGATGGCCGCGGCGGGCGCAGATATCGTCGTCGCTCATATGGGACTTACCTCCAAAGGATCGATCGGCGCCCGGACGACGATGAGCCTGGACGAGGCGGCGGAGCAGGTGGGGGCGATTATCGCAGCGGCATCGCAGGAGAATCCGGATGTGATCACGCTGTGCCATGGAGGACCCATATCCGAGCCTGAGGATGCTGAATATGTCCTGTCGAAGGCGGAGGGACTGCATGGCTTCTATGGCGCTTCCAGTATGGAGCGGCTGCCGACGGAGACCGGAATTACCGCTCAGATCCGCAAGTTCTCCGCCATCGGCATGCATCCCGGGACGCGATAACAGCGTCTCCCAAAGCAGGTACAATTCAGTATGGAAAGGGGGATGCGTATGATCGGACTGGCATGCGCCAGCCTGTCCTGCGACGGCTTCGGCGATCATCATTTCGTAAGCAGCATGAGGCTGATGCCGCAGATCGGCTACAGGCACATCGAATTGAACTGCTGGCATCCTTCCGATCTGACGCCGCTGAATATCCGCCGTCTGCAGCTCAGATGCGCAGAAGCGGGATTGAAGCCGATTGCGGTATACGGCTCCTCATTCGGCGGCTCGAATCATCATGAGATCAGCAAGGATGTGTGCCATAAGCTGCGTATGATCGACGCGGCCAGGGAGCTTGGCTGCCACCGCATTGTGGCGACAGGGGGAGCAAGAGGACAACAGGGCGGGAAGGAAGCTGTTCTGACAGCGCTCAGGCAGGTTGTTCCGTATGCGGAGGAACGGGGCGTTCTGATCTGCCTGGAAAATCATGCAAGCAATAACCTGGAATTTATCGAGGATTATGAGCTCATCTTCTCCGAACTGGATTCGCCCAATCTGGGCGTTTGCGCGGACACCGGTCATTTTGAAGCGTCCGGGTTGGAGCTGGATGAGGTTGCCGCCAGACTCCATAATCGGATCCATCATATTCATGTGAAGGAAACGGCCCGCAAAGGGGAGGAAGTGTTTGTCAAGTTCGGCCAGGGCGTGACGGATAACCGCCGGTTCATCGACATGCTGCTGGGGCATGGTTATCAGGGCTATATTACCGTAGAGCTTGCGATCGAAGACAAATCGAACCTGCTGCAGGACCTGTCCGTGCCTTATCGTATGTTCAGCACTTATGAACAACAGGGACGGGAGACGGTCAATGAATTGACGGAATAAGATGGCGTTCGGATCGGGGGCAAACATCCGGTTCCGGAGTGCCGTCCTTGCCGCCTGGACGGGGGATGGGAGGGCTTGCGATACCGATCATAATCAATCAGGTGCTGCCCATCGCTGTTCTGGTCATCGCAGGAATGCTGCTGAACAAGCTGTTTCCGCTGGATATCAGAACAATGACGAAGCTGCTATTTTATATCTTTTTTCCTGCGATCTGTTTCATTCTGGCCTATGAATCCAACGTAACAGCCGCCACCGTCCTGGATGTGCTGCTGTTTCTTGTTATTTTCTATGCCGCGCTGCTGCTGATCGTGGAGCTGTACGTGCGGGTCAGACGGCTGCGGTTCACTGTGGCAGGGGCTGTGCGCAATAGCGTTATGCTGGATAATAACGGGAACTACGGTATTCCTCTGAACCAGCTCGTATTCATGCAGGATGCCTTCGCGCTTTCCGTACAAATGATCGTGATGATGACCCAGACGTTCCTCCTGAATACATTCGGCTTATACAATGTATCGGGGCGGATGAAGTGGAGCCGTCTCGTGAAGACGATGGCTGCTTATCCTTCCCTGTACTGCATGGCAGCCGGATTCGTCCTGAATGCCTCGAATACGGCGATTCCCGGGGCGCTGCTGACTCCGATACAGTATATGGCGCAGGGGTTCCTTGCGTTTGCTCTGCTGACACTGGGAGTGCAGCTGGGACAGATCAAGTGGAGCTTGGGCAACCGCGATATAGCGGTATCCATCATACTGAAGCTGTGCGCCGCTCCGCTGCTAGGCCTCATCATTCTGCTTCTTCTCGGGATGGAAGGCATTCTGGCGCAGGCGCTGCTTTTGACTTGTACGGTTCCGGCTTCATTGGCGGGCGTGCTGCTGGCAATGGAATTCGGGAGCGAGCCGGACTTTACGGCACAGACCGCTTTTTTATCCACTTTATTCAGCGTGGTGTCTGTCAGCTTCTGGATTTATGTGATTCAGCACATCTGGTAGGACATCAGGAGGCCAAATGACGAAACGGAAATGGCGATAACGGCGATAATACGGTGGCGATATGACGGTAATTATGAAGTTAAATATCTAACGGATGGAGGGAACAGCTCTATGGAGGAGACTGGAACGAAGAGGTTGGAAGGCAAGAGCGTCATCCTCCGCCTGGAATTCAACAGCAACGAGGTGAAATTCGGAGCAGTGGCTGCGATCATCTTGGAGATGGGCGGCGATATTATCGCGATCGATACGATTCACATGAGCCATGAAATCAGCATACGCGACGTGACAGTGAATGTGATCGATGCAAGCGATATCGGCAGAATGACCGACGCGATCAGGCAGATTCCCGGGATGACTCTCGTGAATATATCGGACCGGACCTTCCTGCTGCATCTGGGCGGCAAGATCGAGATCGTGCCCAAAGTGACGATCCAGAACAGGGATGATCTCTCCCGTGTATATACGCCCGATGTAGCCAGAGTGTGCATCGCTATACATGAGGACGAGGACAAAGCGTTTTCGCTGACGATCAAACGCAACACGGTGGCGGTCATTTCGGATGGCTCGGCGGTACTGGGCCTGGGCAACATCGGCTCCCGTGCCGCTATGCCGGTCATGGAAGGCAAGGCGATGCTATTCAAGCAATTTGCGGGGGTCGACGCCTTCCCGGTCTGCCTGGACTCCCAGGATACGGAGGAGATCATCAAGACTGTGAAGCTGATTTCGCCGGCCTTCGGGGGCATTAATCTGGAGGATATCGCTTCGCCCCGCTGCTTCGAGATTGAACGACGCCTGAAAGAAGAGCTGGATATTCCGGTATTTCATGATGATCAGCATGGGACGGCCGTCGTCGCACTGGCGGCATTGACCAATGCGCTTAAGGTGGCGGGCAAACCGATCGGCGAGGTGAAGGTTGTCGTCTGCGGAATCGGAGCTGCCGGCATGGCGATCAGCAATATATTGCTTGCCGCGGGTGTGAAGGAACTGATCGGCGTCGACCGGGACGGGATCATTGCAGATGGCGAGGCGTATGACAGCTCGATGATGCGCAGCTTCGCGGCGCGCACGAATCCGCGCAGAGTCAGAGGCGCTTTGCACGACGCGCTGACGGGCGCAGATGTGTTCATCGGCGTCTCTCGGGGCGGATTGCTCAGGCGCAGCGATGTGCTAGCGATGGCGCCGAATCCGATCGTATTCGCGCTGGCCAACCCGACGCCGGAGATTCATCCGGAGGACATCGAGGACATCGTCGCTGTCGTGGCGACCGGCCGTTCCGATTATCCGAACCAGATTAATAATGTGCTTTGTTTTCCAGGTATTTTCAGAGGCGCGCTGGATTGCAGGGCAAGGGAAATCAATGAGGACATGAAGCTTGCGGCCGCCGAGGCGATAGCTTCCGTCATTACGGATGAGAAGCGGAACAAATACTATATTATTCCCAGTGTATTCGATAAGAATGTGGTCGAATTGACCCGGGAGCGGGTAATCCAGGCGGCTATCCGCACCGGTGTTGCCCGCCGCACGCCAAAAGAATACCGATAAGGAGGCTGCATGATAATGGGAGCGATGACTCAAACGAATGTACCAACCTATTTCAACTTTATTAACGGAGAATGGACGCCCGCCCGATCGGGGGAAACGGTGAAAAGCATTAATCCGGCGAACAGGAACGAGATCGTCGGCTATGTGCCGTCATCCGGCCCGGAGGATCTGAATCTTGCGGTAGCCTCCGCCAAGAGCGCGCAGCCCGGCTGGAGATCGTTGACCGGAGCGGCCAGAGGGGATCTGCTGTTCAAAGCCGCTGATGCGCTGGAGCGGCGGCTGGATGAAGTCGCGGAGACAATGACGCGCGAAATGGGCAAGACACTGGGCGAGGCCAAGGGGGAGACGGCTCGCGGTATCGCGATTCTCCGGTATTACGCCGGCGAGGGGATGCGCAAGATCGGGGATGTTATTCCGTCTACAGATAGCGAAGCGCTGATGTACTCCACCCGTGTGCCGCTCGGCGTCGTTGGTGTTATCGCCCCATGGAACTTTCCTGTCGCCATTCCGGTTTGGAAGATGGCTCCAGCGCTCATATACGGCAATACCGTCGTGCTCAAACCGGCGAACGAGACGACGGTTACAGCGGTGAAGGTCATGCAATGTCTGGCGGAAGCCGGCTTCCCGGCGGGCGTGGTGAATCTATTATCCGGGAAAGGCTCTGTCATCGGACAGGGATTGGCCGAGCATCCGGACGTGAATGGTATCACCTTCACCGGCTCCAATAGCATCGGCAAACGCGTCGGCCACGCGGCGCTTGAGCGGGGCGCGAAATACCAATTGGAGATGGGCGGGAAAAATCCGATCATTATCGCGAATGACGCTGACCTGAATTTGGCTGTTGAAGCGACGATCAGCGGCGGCATTCGTTCTACAGGGCAGAAATGCACTGCGACCAGCCGTGTGATTATTATGCGGGAAGTGTACGATGCGTTCAAGGAGAAGCTGCTGGACAGTATCGGCCAGTTAAAGGTCGGCAACGGATTGGATGCGCAGACGTGGCTTGGCCCTTGCGCCAATGAGAACCAAATGAGAACTGTGCTTGATTACATCAGAATCGGC
Source organism: Paenibacillus praedii (assembly GCF_049725345.1). Lineage (NCBI taxonomy): Bacteria > Bacillati > Bacillota > Bacilli > Caryophanales > Paenibacillaceae > Paenibacillus > Paenibacillus praedii. The sequence goes on from NZ_JBMWAM010000012.1 coordinate 127,690, forward strand.
AAGGAGGAAGGGGCCGCGCTGCTCATCGGCGGTGAGCAGCCGGAGGAGGCGGAACTGGCGGACGGATTCTTCGTGAAGCCGACTGTGTTCGATCAAGTGACGCCCGATATGGCGATCGCGCGGGAGGAGATTTTCGGTCCGGTGCTTGCCCTGATCGTAGTGGATTCGATCGAGGAAGCGATCCGTATCGCGAACGATTCGGACTTTGGCCTGAGCGCCTCGATTTTCTCGCAAAATATCGGGAATATTTTCTCATTTGTGCGGGATATGGAAGCGGGTCTTGTACGGGTCAATTCCGAGACGGCCGGCGTGGAGCTCCAGGCTCCGTTTGGCGGGATGAAGCAGTCGAGCTCCCATTCCCGCGAGCAAGGACAGGCGGCGATTGAATTTTTCACTTCGATTAAGACGGTGTTTATTAAGCCTTAATCGGACCTGAGGTTTGGCTTTAATCGAGACTAAGAACCGTGACCATTTGGTCGGGCCGGAAATTGGGAAATGACGAGGGGCAGCAATCGGCGGGGAATCGGGCCGATATGCGGCCCTTTGCGCGTGAGAGAGAAGCGCGCTCCATGGGATGGAAAACATCGCATAGAGCGCATAAAATCGCCGAAAAAGCTTCTATGGGATGAAAAACACCGCATAGACAAATGGAGCGGCCGAATGGAAAGCGGGGAGGTGCGTTATCGCTGTGGCGGCGAGCGAATTCGGCCCGATCGGCGTATGGATTGAGGCGGGACTAGCAGCCGGGTCGGCTAGTTTGACAGTATGGATATAAATTATGGATGCTTCTTTAAACCGCACAGACTTCTATATTCGGAAGGATTCATGCCGGTAACATTTTTGAACAGTCTGATGAAGTAATGCTGGTCCTGGTACCCGACAATTTCAGAGATGAATTTCAAATTCATCTTTGTTTCGTTTTCTATCAATCTTTTCTCTTCGTTAATCTGCAGCAGGATCAAATACTTCATCGGCGGATCTCCATTGTATTTCTTGAATATTTTGTTGATATGCGAAGCGCTGAAGCTGAAGTGCTGCACAAGCGTATCGATCGTGATCGGCTTTGAAAAATTGGTTTTTATGTAGGCTTCAATTTTCGAATAAAGGTCGTCCGTGGAGTCTACGCGCTATTTGTAGAGTCCTTGTGACCACGCAGTACTAATGAAATTGAAGAACATACACACACTCGAGCTGACCATACAATCTTCATCAACCAACTTGAGGGGCTATTGATCAGGTTGATGTAAAATTGATGTAAAACATCATCAGAAACTAACCAAAAGCAACCTATGAGAACGGAGATCCATTACGAAAAGCTTGTCACACCAAGGATTCAGCGGATTGAAACAGATTGCATCCGACATTAGAATGTTCCCGCATACGAACCATATGCCCCATCTGGGTCGATTAATTGATTGACCACCATGTGACCACTCTTTGACCACGGACTCATTGCACACATCAGATGCGAGTGGATACAATGGTCGGTTCTTTAAGGTCTTATGGACATAAAACATAAAGAATCACCCGAAAACATCTAAAACCGACCTAATATGACATAATCACATTCTAGGCCGCTCTCCTTGGGGGTTTTTAGAAAACATGCTAGTTCTTCTTTTTCTAGATACTTGACGAATTGTTTGGATTGGCTACACTATGTTAGACTGAAAAAATAAGGGTAGGGAGGAACTAACATGACAAAAAGTAGCGAAATCAGCAATAAAAAGGAGTTGTCACCAGAACAACGAGAAGGATTGCTCAATACATTGAAAGCCCGTTTCGAGAAAAACATGAACCGCCATAAAGATCTTGAATGGGCTGATGTACAAGCAAAGCTCGAAGTTAATCCTGAAAAACTGTGGTCGCTGGGTGAAATGGAAATGACCGGCGGCGAACCGGATGTTGTTAGTCATGATTATAAGACGAGCGAGTACATTTTCTATGATTGTTCAGCGGAAAGTCCTAAAGGTCGCAGAAGTGTTTGTTACGACCGTGAAGCGCTGGAGTCAAGGAAAGAACATAAACCGAAAAATAATGCTATTGATATGGCAGCTGATATGGGCATTGAGCTTTTAACCGAAGAAGAATACCGAGAGCTGCAGAAGCTTGGAAACTTTGATATGAAAACATCAAGTTGGGTTCAAACACCTACCAGTATTAGAAAACTCGGCGGGGCCATCTTTTGTGATCGACGCTACGGCACTGTCTTTATGTACCATAACGGAGCAGAATCCTACTATGCTGCAAGGGGGTTCCGCGGCTCGCTAAAGGTCTAAAAGGAACGAGAAACTTGACCATGATTTGACCACGAACTCATAGGAAGGTAAGCGTCAAACCCTGCCTACCTTCAACACGATTCATGTCCGTGAGAAAATCAAGGCAGCTTAGTTAAGGAGGTTGCCTAATAATGAATGCAAAGGAACAACGCCGTCAGGAATGGGCCTCACGGATCGTAAACTACAGAGCCAGCGGTCTAACAATTGCCGCATGGTGCGAGGCTAACCATTGCACCGTAGAACAGATGAAATACTGACTTTACAAACAGCCGAACGTTCCGAAGATTGAATTTCTACAGGAAAAGCGTCTTCCTGCGCGCCGGGTGGATTGATGTATACCCGATCGCCTTGAATGCTAATAAACTGGCTAGCCAATAAGTATATCCCTGTAATAATACCGACGAAACCGATTAATCGGTATTTCACGAAGATTCCTCCTTCCGTGATTCCAGTTTACATATAATTGATGAAATTCATAACCGGAGGTTGCTGACAATTCGTCAAAACAGAAAAAAATGAATCCTTAGTCCAGGAGTGAATACCCAATAGACCAAGAATTCATCTGATAACCCGGAACCGTATTACATCGTTTTCGCTTCAAAATAAACAGACTCAAGCCTAGATGCTTTATAATTACCAATATAGTCATTATAAAGTGGATCATCTTCCCATAGGTCGCCAGTCTTATCTTCGTATTTTGGATATCCCTTCAGAGATTGGCAACCTGTTACGGCCTTGGTGCCTGTAGCTGTTACCGTCTTCGTTGTTCCGATCTGAAAGTTAGCACCGATTTGTACGGTAATGATACTCAACAAGCTGGCGGAGAGGTTTACACTTCCCGTAAGTGTCGTAGTTTTGACCACACGATTTAGAATGAAGACATCTTAGAGAATGTAGGATTGAATCCTAAAATCCCCTTTAAGGTGTTTTTATTTATATAAGTATGGATAGATTGCCTCGTACTACCCATTCCGTAACCATTACAATCCATACCCCCATAACACCAAGCTGAAGCGAAATTCCCAATATGTAGCCTAGAATGACTCGGAATAGCCACATGGTGAGCAGCAAAGTAATCGAAGTGAATTTCAAATCGCCAGCCGCACGTTGACAAAATAAAGCCAAAGATAGAACTTTAGTTCTATCTTTGACTCTATATTGAACAGAATTAATTTTGAATGGCTCCACGTTTCTGGAGAAATGGGCTAACTATATTGGAAATTATTATCTTAATAAAAATATTGATATTGATAAAAAATTTCGTCAATAAAGGAGCGTGAACATCATTTGACATCAATTGCACATAGTCCAAAAATGAGAGACCTTACAAGAGTTCATTGAACTTTTGGAAGGTCTCTCATTATTTTCGATAATCAAGTTATAGGAGCGGGTGTTCTATTTAGAATAAAACTATTCTTTTTAATCATGCACAGGTGGCTATGCTTCAATTTAATATTTGATCTAAAACAGGTTTTACTAAACGACGTACTTCATCTGTTGACGTGGTATCCATTAATTGGTTTCTTAGTTCGCCTGCGCCTCTAAACCCACGAACATAGATTTTGAAAAAGCGAAGAAGTGGTTTAAATGGACGAGATTCGTTTTCTTTTGAATATTTATCGTGAAGATCCAACTGTAAAAGTAGTAAATTGAGAAAATCCTTCGCGCTATGTTCTTTAGGTTCTTTTTCAAAAGCAAATGGATTGGTGAAAATGCCGCGGCCAATCATAACACCATCAACGCCGTATTGTTCTACTAATTTTAAACCTGTTGCGCGGTCAGGAATATCTCCATTAATAGTTAACAACGTATTTGGAGCAATTTCATCGCGTAATTTTTTTATTTCAGGGATTAGTTCCCAGTGTGCATCTACTTTACTCATCTCTTTTTTTGTACGAAGGTGAATGGAAAGATTCGCAATATCTTGTTTCAATATATGTCCTAACCAATCGCGCCACTCGTCAATATCAAAGTAACCCAATCTTGTTTTAACACTAACCGGCAATCCACCTGCTTTTGCTGCTTGAATAATTTCTGCTGCAATTTCAGGATGTTGTATTAATCCAGCACCTTTTCCATTGGATGCGACGTTTTGTACTGGGCATCCCATGTTTAAATCGATACCACGAAAACCAAGTTTTTTCATATCAATACTCATCTGTTCAAAAAATGCAGGTTTATTGCCCCAAATATGAGCGACAATCGGTTGCTCATCTTCTGTGAACGTTAATCGACCACGTATACTGTCTTTTCCTACAGGGTGACAATAACTTTCTGTATTTGTGAATTCCGTGAAAAACACGTCAGGTTTTGCAGCTTCACTAATGACGTGACGAAATACAACATCTGTGACATCTTCCATTGGTGCTAATATAAAAAACGGCTTTGGTAAATCAAGCCAAAAATTTTGTTCGTTACTGATATTATCTCCTCCTGTTGCAACATATAAAAACGATATAAACTATAGCAAAGTCCTTTACCCAACATACATAGTATCATTTTTTTTCGTTTGATGCACAGAATCAATTGTGTGAGCAACAGACACATATTTGGTGTCTGTCACCCATCACACATCAAATTTGATGTTGTTGAATTTGTATGAAGTGCATGTTCGTTCTGCCCCTGGAAATGTAGATCTACAATCTACTCTTTTGAATAACGTGATTTACTCAAACTCTAGGTTTATTAAAGAAAACACTTTGCTCCGTAATGTAATTTTTATCAAACGTAGTCAAGACATGGTCAAACAATTTTAATGTTAGCTAAAAATCCTTGTAAACACTGCTATTATAGTTGTTTTGAAGATTGTCCAAATGATTCAAGAAGAAGGTAAGACGGTGGCGCAGGTAGCCCGTGAACTGGGGATAAGTGACAACACCTTATACAGATGGATAGCTGAATATATGCA